>CALAYR010000100.1 GCA_937894805.1 uncultured Acidimicrobiaceae bacterium
CACCGTCGTGACCTCTGGATCTTGGCCCTCGTGGTGGTGGGATTTTTCGTGCTCCTCGCCGAAATTGGCTTGCTTGGACCGACGGGGCACGTCATTGAAACGGGCCTCGCCAGCGCCTTAGGCATTGGTCGTTACGCCGCAACCTTTATCTTCCTCGGACTGGCCGTTTTGATGTTGTGGGGCAAAGTCGATATCGACCGCGTCCGCTTGGGAGTCGGCCTCACGCTCGGCCTCGCTGGATTCAGCGGAATATCCCATTTCATTGGGAGCAGCCCAACTATCCACGCCACTACCAGTGATCTTGGTTCGGCCGGTGGTTACCTCGGTGTGGTGGTCGGGGGAGGGCTGCACGGCATTCTCGGCATGGCTGGCGCGACCGTTGTCCTCCTGGCGGTGTTGGTGATTGCGACCATGGTGCTGACCGGTATTGGTCTGCGGGTCTTGGTGGCCGGACTCTGGTCGGCCCTGCGCTGGTGTGGCCGCACCGTGGCCTCGTGGTGGAGTGCCCGTCCCGAGCGCATCGAAATTGAAGAGGAAGAAGTCGAAGAAGAGGTTCCGGTACGGACTCGGCGTCGCAAGGATCCTCCGATCGAAGAGTTCCCGGTGCAGACCGCCGAGGAGTACGACGAAGCCATGGCGGCCGAGGCGGCTCTCGCCAATCCGGAGCCCGACGAAGAACTCCCAGATGTACCGGCCAAGCCCAAGCGAACAAAGAAGGCCACTGCACCAATTGCCAAGGGCGATTGGACGCTCCCGAGCATGAGTCTGCTCACTCGGATTAAGGAGCAAAAGCAGGACCGCACCGCCATCGACGCTGCCGGTGAAGAGCTAGTTGACGCCCTCGCGGCCCACGGCGTAGAAACCACGTTGGTGGGCTACACCATTGGGCCATCGGTGACTCGTTTTGAACTTGAGCTTGGTGCCGGCGTCAAGGTTGCCAAGGTCACCTCGCTCAACCGTGATATCGCGTACGCCATGGCCTCGCCTGATGTCCGAATTCTGGCCCCGATCCCAGGGCGCTCGGCGATTGGTGTCGAGGTGCCGAATCGTCAGCGCACGCTCGTCTCACTCGGTGACTTGCTCGCCTCAGAAGAAGCCATTTCCGCGACCCACCCGCTCGACGTTCCATTGGGTCGCGACATCTCCGGTCAGACCGTGGTTATTAACTTGGCCGAGATGCCCCACGTGCTCATCTCCGGTGCGACGGGTGCCGGAAAGAGTTCGTGCATCAATTCGCTTATCACCTCACTCGTCATGCGGGCCACCCCAGATGAGGTCCGCATGATTCTGATTGACCCCAAGCGAGTCGAACTCGGTCAATACAACGACTTACCGCACTTATTAACTCCGGTTGTCGTCGATCCCCGCAAGGCGGCCGGCGCGCTGCATTGGGCCGTGAAGGAGATGGAACGCCGCTACGACATCCTTGCCGAGAACGGCGTCCGTGACATCACGAGCTACAAGGAGATGCTGGCTAAGGGTCAGATTGAAGTGGCGCCAACGGATGAAGAAATCGGCGCTGAAATATTGGAGCGCGTAACGGGGCTCGAAACGGAACTACCGCCGAGTGGCCCCGAAGAGTTTCCCTACATAGTCATCGTGGTTGACGAGCTCAACGACTTGATGATGGTCGCGGCCCGTGATGTGGAAGAGTCAGTCGTACGCATTGCTCAGATGGCGCGAGCCGTTGGTATCCACCTCGTTCTCGCCACACAGCGTCCCAGCGTCGACGTCATCACTGGAGTGATCAAGGCCAACGTGCCGAGTCGTATGGCCTTTGCCGTTTCTTCGCTGGCCGACAGTCGGGTCATCTTGGACCAGGCCGGTGCCGAACGGCTTATTGGCAAGGGAGACATGCTCCTGCTCACGGCCTCGTCTAATGTTTCCCGCCGCCTGCAATCGCCATGGGTTTCAGAAGATGAAGTGCGCAACATCGTCGACACCTGGAAGAACCAGGGCGGCCGCCCCGAGACGGGCGCCAGCCTGGAGCTCGAAGCCGTCGCGGTCGGGGGAGGGGCCCCTTCATCTGGCGGTGGCTACGGCGGTAACGAGGACGACGACGATGAAGCGTTACGTCAGGCCCGAGACCTTGTTATTCGAACTCAATCGGGTTCGGTTTCAATGCTCCAACGGAAACTGCGTGTCGGTTTCGCTCGTGCTGGGCGCCTCATGGACATGCTCGAAAACGAAGGGACCGTTGGACCCGGCGAAGGCTCCAAGTCTCGCAAGGTCCTGATCACCCAAGAAGAGCACGAAGCGCAAAACGGCTAACGCCTACGCTTAGAGCATGCGAGTCCGCGTTCCAGCCAGTTCAGCCAACCTCGGTCCGGGGTTTGACGCACTCGCCATTGCTCTGGATATTCCCATTGAAGTTTCCGTCGAGTTGGCAGACGAACTCTCCTTGAGTGCTGAGGGATTTGGTTCTGAGCTGACAGATCCCACCAAGCACCTCGGCGTCGCTATTGCCACCGAGATTCTGGGTCATCAGAATTTCTCTCTGCACATCAAGTCGGCGATCCCACTAGCTCGGGGGCTGGGTTCGTCAGCCGCTCTAGCGGTCGCGGTGGCCAAGGCTGCCGGCTCCGAGGACCCTTTGGCCGTGGGAACGCGCATTGACGGTCACGCTGAGAACGCCGCCGCATCACTGCTGGGTGGGTTTGTTACAGCCTCCGTCGAAGACGATGAAATCTTTGTCGCCTCGCTCCCACTCGATCCCGCCTTGCGGTTTGTGGTGGTGATTCCCGAACGTGAACTGGCCACGGCCGATGCTCGTCGTGTTCTTCCCAGTGCCGTTTCGTATCACGACGCGGCCTTCAATCTCTCTCGTGTGGCCCTACTGACCGCCGGTTTGGCTGACCACGCCTTGCTCCAGGCGACGGCGATGGAGGACCGACTCCACCAGCCTTTCCGTATGGGCTTATTGCCATTTGCCGCCGACGTACTTCGTGTGACTCGCGAAGCGGGCGGACTTGCTTCCTGCTGGTCTGGGGCTGGTTCGACAATGTTGGCCGTGGCTACTGATGCAACGGCCTCGGCGGTGGCCGATGCGGCTCGTCGCGTGCTCAGTGATCATTCCGAACCGGGAGTCGTCCAGATTGTTGAAGCCGATCGTCGCGGATTGCAAGTTCTGTGACGCTCGCCAGGTTGGCTCGGCCGCCCAAGAGTGCGGCCGGCGCCGGCGGCATGGTGCTATTGGGCGCCCTCTGTGTTCAGTACTCCGCGGCGTTAGTCGCCCCAATATTTGTGGTCGTCGGAGCAGCGGCAACCAGTGCTTGGCGTTTCAGCGTGGGGGCACTGGTTCTACTCGCGTTGGCTCGCCCCATGGTGTGGCGCTGGACGCGAAGGCAGTGGGTCGGAGCCTTCGCTCTCGGTATCTCGACGGCTTTCATGAATCTCTGCTTCTTTCAAGCAATTGATCGAATTAATCTCGGCACTGCCGTGGCGATTGAGTATCTCGGACCCTTTCTAGTAGCAGCGCTTGGCAAACGATCCTTTCGACACGTGGTATTCGTGTTGGTGGCGGCAGTGGGCGTCTTGGCGTTGGCTCGTCCCGGTGGTGACGTCTCCGTCACGGGTCTCGTCTTTGCAGCCCTGTCCGGTGTCGGTTGGGCCGGTTACGCCTTCGCTTCCCACTACGTGGGGGACGAGACCTCTGGTTTCGACGGGCTCGCCATGGCCATGACAATTGCCGCGGTCATAACCCTGCCTTTCCTCCCTGCGTCAATAGTGCCGATGTTTGATCACGGTCTCGTTCCACGCATGGTGCTTGCTTCGGTCGCGGCGGTTGTCTTGGGCTTCGGAGCCGAAATGCAGGCTCTCCGACGACTTCCACCCAGCATCGTCGGGGTTCTGTTGGCCCTTGACCCGGCGGTGGCCTTTGCGGTGGGCTTTGTCGTACTGGGTCAACCGATACTGGGCTGGGACATTGTGGGCACTGGCCTGGTGATCATTGCTGGTATTGCGGTAACGCGCGACGCCTAGGGCAAATCCTGCGCACCGGTAGAATTTGATGGTGAGCACGGCCCGTACCTTTGAGATTCATACGTACGGCTGCCAGATGAACGTTCACGACTCCGAACGACTAGCCGGCTTGATGGTGGCTGACGGTCTCGTTCCCGTAGAGCCCGGGCAGCAGGCCGACGTAGTTCTCTTCAATACCTGCACGATTCGTGAGAATGCCGACAAGCGCCTCTACGCCGCCCTCGGCCAGCTGAAGGCTCTCAAGGAGAGCCGTCCCGACATGCAGATTGCAGTTGGTGGCTGCATGGCCCAAAAAGATCGTGACTCCATTATTAAGCGAGCCGGTTTCGTGGATGTTGTCTTTGGTACCCACAACATCGGCTCCGCGCCGGGCCTATTGCGCCGATCGCGGACGGAAGGTCCGCTCGTGGAGATTCTCGACGCCCCGGACCCCGAGGCCCATCTCGATATGGCGCCCGCGTTAAACGCGGTGCGAGAAGTGCCATGGGCCGCCTGGGTTACCGTGCAAACCGGCTGCAACAACTCGTGCGCCTTCTGCATCGTTCCCTCGGTTCGCGGTGATGAAGTCTCTCGACCTTTTGATGACCTCGTGGCCGAAGTAACCATGCTGGCCGGCCAGGGCGTGACCGAAATTACGTTGCTGGGCCAGAACGTCAACACGTACGGTCGCGACATCACGAAGCGCCGCCCACTCTTCGCTGACTTACTTCGGGCCGTGTCGGCCGTCGAGGGTATTGAACGTGTCCGCTACACGTCGCCCCATCCTCGTGATCTACGCCCCGAAACTATTGCTGCAATGGCCGAAACGCCCGAGATCTGCCCCCAGTTGCACTTGCCACTGCAGTCGGGCAGCAACGAAGTGTTGGTGGCCATGCGTCGGGGCTATACCGCCGAGCGGTACCTCGAGCGTCTCGCTGATGCTCGAGCGGCAATGCCCGGCTTAGCTGTCACGACCGACATCATCGTTGGTTTCCCTGGGGAGACCGAAGCCCAGTTTGAAGAGACATTGCAAGTGGTAGCCGAGGCGCAATTCGATTCGGCCTACACCTTCATTTTCTCGCCTCGCCCAGGAACTCGAGCGGCGGAAATGGAGGACTCCTTCATCGCTCCCGAGGTCATCAAGGATCGTTTTGCTCGTCTCGACGCCGTCATTGACCGCAGTGCGCTGCTACGAAACGAAGCCCGCGTCGGCATTGAGGAAGAGGTTCTAATCGAGGGTGCGTCACGTCGCGATGACACCAGAGTCTCCGGTCGAACTCGGCAAGGCAAGTTGATTCACTTCATGCCTCCCGCCGAAGGCCTGCGTCCCGGTTCGCTCGCCACCGTGAAGGTGGAATACGGCGCTCCCTTCCATTTGCTCGGGAGCTACGTAGCCACGTTGCGTCAGCCACGTCACAAGATACGCATTCCACTCCTTAACTCGTGAGTGCAACGCCGCGAGTTCTGGCGCTCGTTGGGAGTACGGCATCGGGGAAGAGTGCTGTAGGGCACACCTTTGCCCTACAGCGGGGCGATGTTGAGATTTTGAGCGTCGACTCGATGACCGTGTATCGCGGTATGGACATCGGAACGGCCAAGCCCACCACCCAAGAGCAGCGTGAGGTGCGCTATCACCTTCTCGATCTCGTTGATGCCAGCGAGGCATATTCGGTAGCGGAGTTTCAACGAACGGCTCGTGAGGCGTTGGCCGATATTGCCAGTCGGGGGAAGATTGCACTTCTCGTGGGCGGTACGGGCCTCTATGGGCGCGCCATCATTGACAACTTCACCATGCCGGGGGAGTTTCCCGAATTGCGAGCTTCCCTGACTATGCGGGCTGAGACTGAACTTGAAGTGATGTTCCGTGAACTCACCGAACTCGACCCCTCCGCGGCCGAGAAGATTGAGCCCACCAATGCTCGACGAGTCGTACGGGCCCTGGAAGTGATTCACGGCAGCGGAGAACTCTTCTCCAACTTTGGACCGGGTCTCCAGTCATACTTCGAAGCTGAGATTCCCCAAGTCGGCCTGCAGCCCCCACTAGAGGTGGTCGATGCCGCCATTGACCAGCGGTATCGATCATGGATTGAACAGGGGTTGGTTGACGAGGTCCGCACCTTACGAGACAACCCGCACGGACTCTCGAGAACGGCGGCCCAAGCCGTTGGCTACAAGGAATTGGCCCACTTCCTTGACGGGGAGAGCGACCTCGAATCCTGCATACTGGCAGCCACCTTGGCGACGCGGCAACTGGTACGTCGCCAGCGAGCCTGGTTTCGACGAGACCCCCGAATTGAGTGGTTTGAGAAGTCCGACGACGTTCTAAGCCGACTCTTGACGGTGGTGGGGTAGTTCCAAAGAGCCGTGAGAGAATGACCCTAGTGATGATGCGCACACTGCAGAAATGGAACGGGGCGGGGAACGACTTTCTCGTCGACGTCGGTTCCCTAGACGAACTAGCAGTATGGACGGCGAGTCGGGCTACGGCCGTCTGTGACCGCGACACCGGCATAGGGGCTGATGGCCTCCTGTTAGCCGCTCTCGATAGCGATTCGCTAACTATGACACTCTTTAACGCTGATGGTTCGATTGCGGAGATGAGTGGCAATGGCATCAGATGTCTCGTAGCCGCAGTTCACCGGAGCACCAAGGCAACGTGGAGCAGCATCGAAGTCGTTACCGGTGCCGGTCGCCGCACTGTTTCCCTCACACTCGATGGCAATCAGGGTTTCGGTTCTGTTGAAATGGGAGCGGTTCGCCTAGAACAACCTCTCGAGGGCACGCTTGGTGTGGCCAATGTGGGTAATCCCCACATTGTCCTCATGGACGAAACTGCCTGGAGTGAAGCGGAGCGCACTGCACGGGCCAATGCGCTTTCCGACTCAGTCGGTGGTGCCAATATTGAGTTCGTAACGGTGCATAGCGATTCGCACGTGGCCATCAAAGTCCACGAACGCGGGGTTGGCTGGACTCAGGCCTGTGGCACTGGTTCGGTGGCCACGACTGCGGTTCTGCACCACCTCGGCCTTACCGGACCGAAGGTGGTCGTCTCGAACCCCGGAGGAGATCTCACAGTGGAGCTCGACGGCAACGAGGCCACCTTGGCGGGACCGGTTGTCTTTGAACGTGATGTGGAGTGGTCGCTGGCGTGACGTATCTTCCGTCAACGCTGATTGACCGCACCTTTCGCGAACGCATTGTCCTTGTCGGCGTTATCTTTCCTGACTCATCGGCCGCGGAGCTTGACAAGGAACTCG
This sequence comes from uncultured Acidimicrobiaceae bacterium, assembly GCA_937894805.1. Classification (GTDB taxonomy): domain Bacteria; phylum Actinomycetota; class Acidimicrobiia; order Acidimicrobiales; family RAAP-2; genus RAAP-2. Next base: position 7,218 of record CALAYR010000100.1, read on the forward strand.
ACGAGTTGGCCCTCTTGGTCGATACGGCTGGTGCCGATGTCTCGGCGCGCGTTGTCCAGCGTCGAGACCGTCCCGATCCCGCTACCTTCCTCGGATCGGGCAAGGTTCAAGAGCTCAAAGAAATCTGCCTCGCCGTCGATGCCGACACAGTCGTCTTTGATCACAATCTCTCGCCGGCCCAGCAGCGGAATCTCGAAAAGTTGCTCGGTCGTACCGCGATTGACCGCACCGCGGTCATTTTGGATATTTTCGCGCAGAACGCCCGCTCGCCTGAAGGTAAGGCTCAGGTCGAACTAGCGCTTCTGCGCTACCGACTCCCTCGTTTGCGCCGAGCCGGCGGATCGCTTTCGCAGCAGGCCGGTGGTATTGGTACTCGGGGTCCCGGTGAAACTCAACTCGAGGTTGACCGCCGCCGTTTGGTCAACCGCATGCACAAGCTCGAAAAGGAGCTCGACGTCGTTGAGCGCACTCGTGATATTCAGCGCCAGAGTCGTAAGCGCGGCCGTCACCGTGAAGTAACCCTCGTGGGCTACACCAATGCCGGAAAGTCCACAACGCTGAACCAACTGACCCATGCTGATGTGCCGGCCGAGGACCGGCTCTTTGTGACCTTGGATCCCCGAACACGCCAGTACCAGATGCAGGGTGGTGAGACCATCCTCTTCACCGACACTGTCGGATTCCTCTCCAAGCTGCCCCACGAACTCGTCCGGGCCTTTAAGAGCACGTTGGACTCGGTGAGACTGGCCGATCTCTTGATTCACGTGGTCGACGGCTCGGCGGAGAACGCCGAAGAACAGATCGAGGCCGTACGAATTGTTCTCAACGACATCGGCGCCGGCGAGGTCCCGGATCTCATGGTCTTTAACAAAGCCGACGTTGACCCTTCATGGACGTCCGAACTCGTTGCCCGCCACGAAGGCTCCTTGGCGGTTTCAGCGCTCACCGGTGTGGGCATGGACCGACTCGTTGAGACGGTTGGCGATCGGCTTCGATCGGGCGACCGCATTATTTCTCTGCGCTTGCCAGTCGAACGTGGGGACTTGATTGCGGCGGCTCATCGTGAGGGTGATGTTGTGGCCCAGGAGAATGAAGACGACTTTGTTATCTTGCACGTGGTACTAGACGACGTCGGTAGTGCTCGATTTGCCGAGTGGAGGATTCCCGCATGAGTTTCACCTTGCCGCCCTATCCCTATGACCGTTTAGCTCCCATCATTGAGGCCGCCAACCGGCACGACGGGGGAGCGATCGAGTGCTCCATCGGAACACCTTGTGACCCACCTCCAGCGGTGGCATTGGAAGCCTTCGCCAAGGCGACGACGCACCGTGGCTACCCCATGTCGTTCGGCAGTGAGTCCTATCGCAGTGCCACTTCCAGTTGGATGAAACGCCGCTTCGGCGTGGATCTTTCGCTAGATCAGGTGGCCGCCTGCGTTGGGACAAAAGAGTTCGTGGCCTCACTGGGTCAGTATCTGCACTTGCGCACCCCCGAGCGCGACACGATTCTCTACCCGGCCATTAGTTACCCGACCTACGCCATGAGCGCCCATCTAGCCAACTTGCGCGCCGTGCCGGTGCGCATGGAACACGGCCGACTCGATCTCGAATCAATTGATCCGCACGATGCTGCACGGGCCCTCGTGCTCTGGAGTAATTCCCCATCGAACCCCACCGGTCAACTTGACAATCTCGGCGCTGCCGCGGCGTGGGGCCGCGCCCATGGCGTGCTGGTGGCCAGCGATGAGTGTTACGCCGAATTCACGTGGGCCTCAGCCCCTCGGTCCATTCTGCAGCACGGTACCGAAGGCGTCATTGCGGTGCACTCAATCTCCAAGCGGAGCAACCTCGCCGGAGTGAGGGCCGGTTTTTATGCCGGCGATCCCGAGGTTGTCGGATTTCTGCGGTCAGTCCGGCAGCACGCCGGACTGATGGTTCCCGGTCCGGTGCAAGAGGCCGTTGCTGCGGCCTACCGGGACGATACGCACGTCGAGCTCCAGCGCACTATTTATAGACGTCGACTCGAACTTGTACGTGCGGGTCTCGAGGCAGTAGGCATTGAGACTCCGATGCCCGAAGGAGCGTTCTATCTCTGGGGTCGTGGTCTCGAGGGAAATGGCTTTGCCACGGCGCAAATGCTGGCGGAACAATCAGGTTTGGTCGTCAGTCCCGGCGAGCTCTACGGGGATGCGGGAGCACCATACATTCGTGTGGCTGTAGTTCAGCAAGACGACAAATTGGAACTGGCCGTTTCGCGCTTGAGTTAGTTGTGCGACGCACAGGGCTGAAGCGTCAGCCTGGTCTCAATTTCGTCAAGGGACAAGTTGCCACTTGCGATGTCCCATACGAGCTCAAACGCAGCATTGTCATCGAGCTGGGCTTCAAAAGAATTCAAGGCACAGAAGATCATGGCTGCAAACCAAGCGAGCCTCTTGTTTCCGTCAACCAGGCAGTGATTCTTGGTAAGGGAGTGGAGCAGTGCGCTGGCCTTTCGACCAAAGGTGGGATAGGCGTCCTCGCCAAAAGCACTCGAGCGTGGACGGCTCAATGCAGAGTCCAAGAGTCCAATATCGCGGATAGGTCCAATTTTCAAGATTTCGATTGCCCTAACGGCGTCATCGAGTGTTAGGTACTCGCATTCCACTTATTCGCGGCCCAGTCGATCAATAACGTCACCCCAACGGTCGAGCATGCGACTTGCTGCATTTTCAAAGCGAGCCTCGTGAATCGTTCGTTCGTAGCGCTCGATTAGGGCGCGACGGATAACTTCCTGCTTCGAAATCGACTCAGCAAGGGCGAGAGTATTCAGGACGTGATCGAGTTCTTCATCGGTACGCAGAGTGATGGCCATGTCTCGATGGTATCAGAGTGGTATCACGCGAGACAACTGCGGGCATCTTGAAGCTCATGGCGCTACTCGAAAGTCGGTTGGATTTCGATTGTAGGCATTCTCTAACGGTGGTAAAGAAACTTGAAAAACTTCAGCACCGGTACGATTTACGCCGTGAGTGACCTTCAGCAACGAATTATTGGGTGGTATGAACAGATTGGGACATTGACTCCCGACAGCATTGAGGCCCGTCGTGATGTCGAGCTCGTGATCGCCAAGCTTGACGAAGGTTCGCTCCGCGTGGCCGAACTAGTGGATGGCGAAGTCGTCGTTCACGAGTGGGTTAAGTTCGCCATTTTGATGCTCTTTCGCCTCCGTGGCCTCGAGCCCAGCGAAGCGGGTCCCTTCCACTATCTCGACAAGTTGGATCTCAAGACCAACTACGCCGAAGCCGGCGTGCGGGTCGTCCCTGGTGGCTCGGCCCGTCGCGGAAGTTTCTTGAGTCCTGGTGTCATCTTGATGCCGAGCTACGTCAACATCGGGGCCTGGGTTGGACCTGGCACCATGGTCGACACCTGGGCCACGGTTGGAAGCTGTGCGCAGATCGGAGCCAACGTGCACCTCGCCGGCGGCGTCGGTATCGGGGGCGTCTTGGAGCCGCCAAACGCTAAGCCTGTCGTCATTGAAGACGACGCCTTTATTGGATCTCGCTGCATGATCACTGAAGGGGCTCGAGTCGGTAAGGGTGCCGTTCTCGGATCAGGCACGATCTTGAATCCCTCGATCCCGGTGATCGACGCCCAAACGGGTGAGGAACTCTCTCGCGGGTATGTACCGGACTACTGCGTGGCCGTTGGTGCGTCTCGTCGTCGGGAGTATCCCGGCGGTGAGTTCTTCCTGCCCTGCGTCTTGGTGGTGAGTCGCATTCCCGAAGGGGAGCGTCACAACAAGGCCGCACTGAACGCAATTCTGCGCGATAACGGCATCGCCACGTGAGCAGACTGCCCGACGTACTTCGGCTGGTGGCGATCGATTCGGTCAGTCGCAATGAAGCCGCACTCGCAGCACTCGTCTTTGACGAACTGCGTAACGTCGAGCACTTGGTCGTAGAGCGGGTTGGTGACAACGTCATCGCTCGCACGGAAGGTTTTCACGCGCAACGGATTCTCGTCGCCGGACACCTCGACACCGTGCCTGGTGACCCCGCGCTCGCCGTTATTGAGGGAGACCGCCTCACGGGACTGGGTGCTTGTGACATGAAGGGCTCATTGGCCGTCATGTTGGAGCTGGCTAAGGACACCGCCTCGAGAGCGTTCGACGTGACGTGGATCTTTTACGCTCGTGAAGAGATTGCCCGCAGCGAGTCGGGACTCTTGGAGATTGCCCAACTTCGTCCCGATCTGCTCCAGGCTGACGCCGCCATCGTGGCCGAACCAACCGGGGGAGCAGTTGAGGCCGGCTGCCAAGGAACGCTCCGTCTCGGACTTACCCTCCAGGGACTTCGCGCTCACACGGCACGCCCCTTTACGGGTCGCAATGCGATTCACCGCATCGGTGCCGCCATCAACCAGGTGGCGCAGTATGAACCACGGGTGGCGATGGTCGACGGGATTGCCTTTACCGAGCAGCTCCAGGTCGTTTCGGTAGGTGGCGGTATTGCTCCTAATGTCGTGCCCGACAGTGCCACCTTGGTTCTCAATCACCGGGTCGCCCCTGACCGCTCGCGTGATCAGGCCGTCTCGGCCGTTCGCGACTATCTCGGTGATCTCCTCGAGGACGAAGATGTCCTCGAGATCTTGGACTGGGCTCCTGCGGCCCCACCATCGCTCACGCACCCAGTGATTCAGTCCTTGGTATCGACTTCAGGTCAGCCCGCAAGGGCCAAGGTCGGTTGGACCGATGTCGCCACGTTGCACGAGATGGGCATCCCAGCCACCAACTTTGGTGCCGGTGACCCACTACTGGCGCACCGTTCTGATGAGTTTGTTACTGAAGCCGAGCTCGAGGTCTTTGCCTCCACCTTGCGAGGGCTGCTCTTTTCCTAGAGCGCAATGGCGCACACGAGTGCACCGATCCACACGAGAGTACGAATCCAATGCCAGACTTCAAGTTTGCGTTGATGGGTGAGCGTTCGTTGAGTGGAAATGGCGTTGTGCTGAGGGACGGCACCGAATATGGTGACCACTACGCCGAGTAGGGCGAATAGTCCATGGACTACGGCGAGAGGCCGTTGTGGACCGTTGAAAATCCATGCCGCGCACAACACTCCTTGAGCGAGCCAGGCGGGCCCAACGGCGACAGTGATGGCACTGCTGTGTTGTCGGTGGTAGTCAGACCACTCGTTGAGACCAACGGACCTGAAGGCGGGATAGACAACAATCCCCACGACGAATGCGAGCCCAACCAAATAGGCGTCCGTGGTCAGCAGGGCTGTTCTCATGGGTATCGGTCTACCAATTCGCTACACGTATCGTGCACCCGATATCTCGGCGCACACCATGACAATCGCAGAGGATGTTCCTAGTAGTTACGGAGTACCGAGATGACCTTGCCGTAGATGACGACGTCGTTGGCGTCGAATTCCATCGGCTCCATAGTGGCGTTCTCGGGCTGCAAGATCACGCGACTGCCTTGGGGGAAGTAGCGCTTGACCGTGGCCTCTTCGCCGGGAATACCAGCGACCACAATCTCACCTTTGTTAGCCGTGACTTGTCGTGCGACGACCACGAAGTCACCGGGCAAAATAGCCGCATCAATCATCGATTCGCCGCGAACCTTCAAGACGAAAGATTCACCCCGACCGGCAAACTCTTCCGGTAGGGCCATGAACTCACCCTGAGTCTCGGCGGCGAGGACACCAGTACCGGCAGCGACGTCACCAATGAGGGGAACGTTGCGAACTCCGCGCACACTGTCGAGCTCCACAATGGCGTGCTCGTCCAGCTTGACCATCAGGGTGCGGGGCTTTTGCGGGTCAGCCGTGATGTGACCTGTCTCCTTTAAAACGTCAATGTGGTTTTTGATCGTGGCGGGGGACTTCAGTCCTACGGCGGCGCCGATCTCTCGGATGGTGGGTGGGAAGTTGCGCTCTTTTTGGTGAGCAGCGATGTACTCGAGGATGGCTCGACGAATGGGGGTTAATGCTTCAGCCACGGGGACTCCTTACGAACAGTTGTTCGTATCGTAGGGCAAATCGGAGACAAAAGCAAACATTCGTTCGGGTGGGTTCACGGCGACCGTTGAGCCATGAATCGAAAGGAAACTATGGAAGAACTAGTGCCGCAATGCTGGGATGATCTGGCCGCAACGATGGGGGCCGGTATCGAACGAATCATTCTGTTCGGGCCTCCAGGAACAGGCAAGACCTACGCTGCGCTTCGCTGGCAGACCAACGAACGACCCGTGGAGCGACTCATCTGCACCGAGGATCTCACCGCAGCGGACGTGACGGGCGCGTGGCTCCCTAACGGCACCGGTGGCTGGCAGTGGCAGGATGGTCCCGCACTCCGGGCCTGGCGCAGCGGCGGGCGACTGGTGGTCGACGAAGTGGATCGAGCCTCAGGCGACGTTCTGAGTCTGCTCTTGGCCATGACCGACAGTGACAGTTCATCACAGTGGCACCACCCAACCACTGGAGAGATTGTTCGCCCCGCAGCGGGATTCAATGTCATCATGACGACCAATCTGGAAGAGATGGCAATGCTGCCCGAAGCACTCCGTGATCGATTTCCTGTGGCTATCCGCATCGACTCACCGCATCCGAGTGCCGTGCGAACCCTGAGTGATGATTTGAGGCCGGCGGCAATGCGTGGTTCGGTGGGTGAGAGTGGCCGGCGGGTCTCTCTTCGCAAGTTCTACGCCTTTGACCAACTCCGCCGAACGCTCGGACCGACGCGAGCCAGCGAACTGCTCTTCGGCACCTCCGGTGGTGCCGACTTCATTGACGCTCTGCGCGTTGGGGCTATGGGTCGCTCTTGACACGGCCCGTCTTTCCCGACCTCGTCGTGGGTCGTAGCGACTTTAAGGAAGAAGAGCCTTGGTCAGTAGTGTCTGGCACGAGTCAACGCGGCGCGGCGAGCTGCGATTTTTCTACTCGACGGCTGACGGTCCCCCTGGGGTCGTCGCCAACTGATCGGGTGGTGCGAGCCCACGAGCTCGTTCATCTGCGAATCTCTCCGGCCCATGTGGACCATGACGGCGAGTTGGGCGATATCTCCGAAAGGGCGTTGACCTGTGCTGAGGAACTGCGCGTGAATACCGTTCTGACTCGCCTTGGTTTTGACACTGAGAATCTTCGTGATGGTTCCGAGCGCCTCTCTGGCGAACGTTTAGGTGCGATGAACCAATGGGCGGAGGCCGTCTTCTTTTATGCGGCGCTCCACGGCACGGGTGCGGCCAAGGAGTATCTCGGGGGAGTGCGGAAGGTTCGACCGGAGTGGGCCAAGGCCCTACGAGCATTTGGCTCATCACTGAATACGACACTTCGAGATTTTTCGACGACCAAACTTGCGAGCACGCAGCTCACGAGCGGAGCGACAGTTCCTGAGGGGTATCGCGATGTGACGGTGCGACTGGCACGCTTGGCTGATCGCGTCGCCGGAGCACAGGCCCCCGCGACGCCAGATGAGCACCGGCAGTTCCGCCGAAGCCTGCAACCAGGTGGGCGACGTCCGGCCAGCGGATCATTTGCCCCATTGGTGCTTGATGCAACGTTGCAGTATGAGTCGATACGTCCACGCACTGGAGGCCACCGGACCTTTGCCGAAGTGTCTGGTACAGGGCGACCACGTCTCGACCGACTTATCACCGATCCTCACCAACGGATTTTTGCCCGACGTCGCACTGGAGCAGGTGCCGTCGTTGTCGTTGATCAGTCTGGATCCATGGATATTCCCGAAGCAGAGCTGGAGTCACTCCTTGATGTAGTTCCGGGCGTGACCGTCATTGGCTATAGCCATCGGCCGGGCGATTCGGTGGGGCGGCCGAATGCGTGGCTCCTGGCCGATCGGGGTCGTCGAGCCCAGAGTTGGCCGACGGGCAACGTTGGAAACGGCGTCGATGGCCCCGTACTTGAGTACGCCATAGGGCTGCGAAGGAATCGAGATCGAATCGTTTGGGTTACCGATGGACAGGTGACTGACTCTAATGATCACCCCAATGACCGGCTTAGCGAGGAGTGCGCCCGGCTGGTCCGACAGCACCAAATCGCACTCGTTCGGACCCTCAGCGAGGTGGTGCCCACTCTTCGAGCCGGTGGGATACAGAGGCTGGCACTCGGCGATTTTGGCCGTATAGGCCGTAAATTAGGGGATTTCGGATAATGTCACAGGATTTTGACAACATAACCTCGTCGAGTTGACACGAACAGTTGTTCGCTTTATGCTTACGAACAGATGTTCGCCTTAGTGAAGTAGGAGTGTCGGAAATGACTATTGGAATCGTAAACGCACCACGGTGGCAGACCCGCTTGGAAGTGGACCGCCGTGTCTCGCAGCAGGTAGCAACCCAGCGCACACCTGTGCCTCTCGCCGTGCGTCGCGCCGCTCGTGCTCGCATGCTGCAGCGCCGTCGCCGCACCTTCTTCGGGTTGAGTGCGCTCATCGCGGTCGTCGCCCTTGCTTGGCCCGGAAGCGCATTTGGTGGAGTTACGAAGTACAACGTCAACATGGACGTTGCGATGAATAGTCGCTACCACAGTGGCACGGTGTACATCGTTGGTGAGCACGACACGATCGACACCATCGCCCGCGCGGTGAGCCCGCAGCACCCCGAACTCGTTCGTCGAGCTCTAGTGCAGTCCTTACGCTCGGCAGTAGTCACTCCTGGCGAACACGTCCTCATTCCCTAAATTTTGGGGTTAATTCGACTAACTTGGGCGTGTGCGATGCCCCTTCTGCTCGACTGATGACGATCGTGTGGTCGACTCTCGGCTGGCCGAAGATGGTGTGGCCATCCGCCGGCGCCGGGAATGCGCGGCCTGTAATCAACGATTCACTACATTCGAACGCATCGAAGAGGTCGGCCTTACCGTTGTGAAACGTTCCGGCGACCGTGAACCTTTTGATCGAGAGAAGATTGTGCGTGGCGTACTGAGCGCCTGCAAGAACCGACCCGTCGAAGAAGGCGCTGTTATGGCCCTTGTGACGGGCGTCGAGGAGTCGATGCGGCTTCTCGGTCGTGACGTCACCACCGAAGAACTAGGTCTTGCGGTTCTCGAGAGCCTGCGTCAACTGGACGATGTGGCCTACATGCGTTTCGCCTCCGTCTACAAGGACTTTGCTGACGCCGCTGACTTTGCACGCGAGCTCAAGATGTTGGTGAAGAGCACGGCACCAAAGTCTCGGAGCTAACGGTGCGAGTCTTCAACGAGACTCCGAGTCGGGTCCTCGCCCTCTACGCCCACCCCGATGACGCCGACATTGCGGCCGGAGGCACACTTGCCGCTTGGGCCTCACGGGGAGTCAGTGTTGACCTCGTGATTGTTTGCGATGGTGCCAAGGGCTCGCTGGACCCGACAACTGACGTGTCTCGCTTGCGCGACCAACGGGCTCAGGAACTTCACAGTGCGGCACAGTTGCTTGGTATCCGCGATGTTCAGTGCCTCGGAATCCCCGATGGTGAAATCGTCAACTCCAGTGAGTTTCGCGAACGGCTCGTTCGACTCATCCGTACGGTGAAGCCGGACTATGTCCTTGGACCAGATCCCACCGCGACGTTTTTCGGCGGGGTCTACGTTAATCACCGCGACCACCGCGAATTGGGGTGGGCGTTGCTCGACGCAGCTGCACCCGCCGCAGCCATGCCTCTCTACTATCCCAACACTGGGGCATCGCATCAAGTTCAGACGTTGCTGCTCTCGGGTACTCACGAACCTGATGTTGTTATTGACGTCTCGCAATCCATTGACGCCAAGGTGGCCGCCGTATTGGCTCACGGGTCGCAAGTCACCGATGATCCCCATTGGGTTCGTTCGGTCGTGATGGGTCGAGCTGAGGCTGCGGGTCGAGAAGTGGGCATTCGCTTCGGAGAAGCATTCCGCTGTGTCGAACTCTCCCACTAAGGACACCAGCGTTTCGGCGCTCCCCATTCTGCACGTCGACCTTGATGCCTTCTTTGCCTCAGTGGAAGTGCTCGACAATCCCGAGCTACGCGGCAAACCAGTCGCCGTCGGTGGTGCCGGAGGTCGAGGCGTGGTGGCATCAGCCAGCTACGAAGCGCGGTGTCGCGGTGTCTACTCGGCTATGCCGAGCGTGGTCGCCCTGCGACACTGTCCCGATCTCATTATTCTGCCGGGACGCTTTTCTCGGTACGAGGAAGTGTCGGCACATTTCTTGCAGATTCTTTCGGACTTCACCCCGGTCTTCGAGCCACTCAGTTTGGATGAGGCCTTCGGTGACCTAAGCAGCTTGTCGCGTCTTGGCGTCGATGCCCTGAAGGCGGCCACCGAGCTGCGGGAGCGTATTGCCACGGAGATTGGTGTTGGTAGCGGCATTGGTCTTGGTCGCAACAAGCTATTCGCCAAGTTGGGATCCAAAAAAGCGAAGGCAACATTCGATGATGGGGTCATTCATGAGGGCCCGGGGGTCTTTGTTGTGACGCCTGAAGTGGAACAAGAGTGGCTCGACACACTCCGTGTCCGTTCGCTCTGGGGCGTGGGGCCGGCGATGGACGAGAGGCTCGGTCGCCTCGGTATTCGACTCATACGAGATCTCCGTTCCATTGAGGAAGCGACGCTGGCGCGTCACGTTGGCCGAGCCATGGCAAGGACGCTTCTGGAGTATGCCGCCGGTATTGACGAACGTCCCGTCGAGGCCGATCGCGTTAACAAGTCCATCGGCCACGAAGAGACATTTGGCAAGAGCGTGATTGATGAAGATGAGCTCCGCCGCCACCTCCGCCGTCATGTGGCAATTGTGACTCGGACGATGCGAGAGTCCGAACAAGTTGCGCGCCGTATCGGGATTGTCGTGAAATTTGATGACCTGAGTTCGGTGTCGCGGAGCCACACCGTGCCTCAAGCCCTTGACGACGAGGATGCGTGGGCTTCGATTGCGATTGAGCTCTTAGATTCAGTTCCCCGCCAAGGCCCCGTTCGCTTACTGGGCGCGAGTCTTTCGCAGTTTGCGCCACGTGCCACGTCGAGTACTCAGATGGTCTTTGACTTCGGAGCAGGTGGAGCGACCGAGGCCACGCCTGAAGAACAACAGTTACGCCGCGAGTCGCTCCGCGAGGCCCTTGATGACATCCGTGCTCGTTTCGGCCGCTCGGCCGTCGGCACTGGCATTGAGTTCCACCGTGGCCAGGTGGACGTTACGGGACAGCGTGAGCGTCACGCCTTTGGACCGGAGTCGACGGAGAACCAGTGACCGTGGGGGTGAGTCCACCCCCAATGGGTCGAGGGAGTGGCACTTGAGGTCACCACAATCTCGGAAGCACCCGGACGCGGTGACGAGTCTGGAGCGCCAGGGAATCGCAACGAGGTATTGATCGACGGATGCTCCATTGAGATCCAGACCAGGTCTTCTCGTTCGGCAAAGTGATAGTCCAGCGTGTCTCGCCACTTGGCTCGTTCTTCGAGCGAAAAGTAAGCGAGGACCCAGCTGTTGATGACGTACGTCGGGGTGTCGTCAAAGGTCACTTCGGAGTCGATGAGATCGAGGGCGTTCCCGGCGACTCGAATCGGTTCAGGCCAGGCCCTCATCTGATCTAACAGCGCATTGAATCGGCGGAGACGTCGGGACTCTTCGGGCCACAGACAGGCGGTCAGCCAGGCCACGTCATCGGCATTTGAGGGGAGGAGAATGTTCTGATCTAGTCCCACACGGCGTCCTATTTGGGGAACCGGTGAGCGCACGAAGTTCGGGGTGAAGCACTCCGTCACCAACGTGGCGTCGTCACCTTGGTCGCTGGCAGCGACGGTGACGAGATCGGGAAATAGGTTGAAGCCCATCGATGTACCCACGTCGATCAGGGTGATGTGGCCGTGGCCGAAGGTGCGAGCCACGTCGCCAATAACCGCAGACAGCGTGGCGCTCCGATTTGGCTCGTTGGTCTGCGTGCTGCGCCATAGTTCGCGACGTAAAAGCTCCGGTTCGCTTTCGAGGACCTCGACGACACTGATGGCGAAGTTGTTGGGTGCGATGGGACGACCCTCGTGCAGATCTTGATAGAGCGGGCCGAGGATCCGGTGACCCGTGAGAGCGAGGTAGTGGAGAATCGCCAAGATGAGCGTGGCATTCTGTTGGCGATTGTGTACTGCACCAAGTAGTTCGATGGCGGTGCGCGATTCGGCCAGAGTGTCGCACAGGGCGGCGTAGGCGGGGAGTCGTTCACGATCTTCCGGCGACAGAATGTGGCGATAGCGATTGGCTAGCTCTTCCGCATGGAAAGGTGCCCCACCGTCGAAGAGGTCAACGGCCACGGCTAGATCCCGGCCGGAAGAATGTGGGCAATGGCGTTAAACCAGAGCAGCGTGACTGGTAGTGCCAGGGCCAAAGTGGTCAGCGTAACCACGATGGGTCGAGATTTCCGTCGGCGTAGTTCGCCCACAACGAGAAGTAGCGCCAAGAGGAGGCCGTAGAGAAGTGCGGGCCACTTGGAGTAGTTCTCCTGCAGTTTGAGGAGCGGCGAAGACTGTTGTTCGGTGACCGTCCAGGTTGGCGTATCGGTGTGGATTTTGCCGACGGCTCCCAATTCGGCACGCACGACGAGACGGCTAGCGGCGGAATACGGCGGGTTGCACGTGGTGAGCGTGAGCGAAGGTGTTGTCGTTGGGGCTACCACGCTCGTGTCGCTCGGGCTCACAATCTTGATCCATACGACCCGATACATGATCGAGGCACGGGGCGTAGTGATGAAAATATGGTCACCCTTACGAAGTTTGTCAAGGTTGCGAAATGGGCGACCCCACGTGGTGCGGTGACCGGCAATACCAACGTTGCCGGCCTCTCCCGGCATAGCGGTGCCGATGTAGTGTCCCGGACCAAGCTGAAGCTGGCTCTTGCTAGTCCCGTCGACGATCACCTGACTGAGCGAAATAGTAGGGATGGACATGACGCCCAGCCAGTGGCCCACGCCGGGGTCTTTGGTAGTTGGTAGGGGCGTGTTGGGGCCGACGACGCTGGTCACGGGCTTGCCGGTGATCACCTTGGTGACCTCTCGCTGCAACGCCGTCTGGGAGTGATGTTGCGTGGTGTCGGTGATCCAGTTTTGATAGCCAGCAAAGAGGAGCGTCAAAACCCCGAGGCTTATCAGAATCCGTCCGGTTTCTCGGAGCGCTTTCGCGCCACGTGGCCCTGGCATACGAGCGCTCATAGTGGGACTCTCACGCCTTCATTGTACGGCGACTGAATACGACTCTTGAGTGGCCCTGCTGGTCGATCAGCCTCGTGGGGTCTCAGCAGTACGCGCCTGTTTGATGACCCCTCGGAGTAGTCCCGGGAAGACGAGCGAGTGAAAGGGCAGCACGGAGTACCAGTACATCCGCCCCCATAGTCCCCGGGGCTTGAATCGGGCTCGCTGGACAATCGTCGCGCCGGTGGTCGTGGCACTCACGGTCCATTCGAGCCAAGCGTCACCCGGAAGGAGCATCTCGGCGTGCAGTCGAAGAAACTCGGGGGTTCGCAAGTCTTCAACTCGCCAAAAATCTACGTAGTCGCCAATGACGAGTGAGTGAGGGTCGCGTCGTCCACGGCGCAGCCCCGGTCCACCCCAGAGAATGTCGATAAATCCTCGCAGGCGCCAGAGCCATTCCCCGGAGTGCCACCCAGTGTCGCCCCCGAGTGAGCAGAGTGCGGCGAATACCTGCTCTACCGATGCGTCGGTCGTGGCGGTTCGCTCGTCAATGAGTTCGGTGCCACCGGCCCAGCTGGGGTCGGTCTCGTAGGCCCTGAATGGTTGCAGGTCAGCCGCAGTAAAGGACGTTGGTACATCACCGCTCCTGGTGCGGCCAAGGGCCAGATGGATGGCTTCACGTAGCGTGCGCTTCGGGGAACCTAAAGCTTCGATGGTGCGCGTGTCGCGAACCACGACTTCATTCACCAGGCTAGCCACGAGGGGACGGGCGAGTGAGGCCGGAACGGGAGTCACGATGCCCACCCAGTGGCTCGAGAGTCGGGGCGTCAGGACGGGCACGGGAATGAGTCGGCGTCGTTTGAGGCCAGCCTCTTGGGCGTAGATGGCCATCATTTCGGCGTAGGAAACAACGTCCGGTCCGCCGATTTCGTAGATTCCAGTGAAGGGTTCAGGCGCTTCGATAGCCCGCAGCAAGTAGTCCAAAACGTCAGAAATAGCAATCGGCTGTGATTTGGTCGTGACCCACTTCGGAGTCACCATGACGGGCAGCACCTCTACGAGATAGCGGAGCATCTCGAAGCTGGCCGAACCAGACCCAATGATGACGGCGGCCCGCAACTCAGTGACGGGAATCGTGCCGGCGGCCAGGGTTTGGCCCACGGCGTGCCGGCTGGAGAGGTGCTCACTTAACGAGGGGTCGTCAGCACCCATGCCTCCCAGGTAAATGATCCGCCCCACGCCAGAAGCTTCAGCGGAGCGACGAAAGTTCTCGGCGTCGCGTACTTCCTTGGCGACCCAGTCTTCACCGTCGCCGATGCCGTGTACCAAATAGATTGCGGCATCAATACCGACCATGGCCCCAGCGGGAACGTTGCCGACTTCACCCTTAACAATTTCGACCTGATCGTGCCAGGCGACGTGGTTGAGTTTGCCGGGGCTTCGCACTAAGCAGCGAACCGCATGGCCTTCGCTGAGTAGTCGGGGAACGAGTCGTCCTCCGACGTAGCCGGTGGCGCCCGTTACGAGAATGTGACTCACTAGTTGCCGGAGGCGGCGGCGAGTGTCGAGGAGAAGATCTGCCAAGCGAGCAGCGACTTCGCCACGAGCGACAAGACGAGGTAGGTCTTTTCACCGGTGAGATAGTCGGCAAAGCGTCCAATCTTCTTGTACTGCAGGTACTGCACTAGGGCGAAGCAGTTAAAGAAGATAAAGAGCGAGACGTAGATGCCGTAGACGAATCCGGGGGCGTGCTGATCTGCGCCTGGTCCAATGAGGTACACGCCAATAGCTAACCAAGGGATGACGCCAGCACCGCAACCGAGCCAGAAGGGGAGCAGCGAACCACCCGGAGTCTCGTAGCGCTCTTGAATCCAGCCGAAGCCGATCATCGAAGCGTTCACGCCGGCGAGGGCAATCAGGGCGGCGGGATCTTCGATACCAGTGAGCTGAGCGATAGCCACAATCATCAGTGACGATGAGAGCGAGTACTCCACCCAGCGATAAGGGTTGCGGCTCTTCCTGAGATTGGCTTCGTAGCTAGCTCGTCGCACGGTGGCCACGATGAAGTGCGCAACTGCCGAAAGAAGGAAAAACGCACCGATGAGCCAAGCCATTTTGATGTCAAGGAGGTGTTCGACTTGGCGGGGCTCGGTGGATCCTGGGGGGCCCGCCATGTAGCTCGCTGTAACTGGAAGCGCAAAATCATTGGCCAAAAGAATGATGGCGAGCGCGGAAACGGCGTGAAGCGCACCGGCGGCGAGGTTGTACTTACGAAGAGTAGATAAGGCTGGCATGGTTTTCTCCGAGGTTTAGTTTCGGTTCCACCGTACCGCTAAATCTCGTGATTTTCCTCCATGTCGGCGACAGGGAGCTTTCCCGTTTAGGAAAGTACTTCCGAAAGAAGGTGCGCAATCTCGTCAGCTCGCGCTTCGCTGAGATCTCGTTGCTCGCTCGTCACGTAGAAGGTGTCAATCGCTACGTCACCCACGGTGCTCAGTCGGGCGGCCCGAACGTCGATTCCGGCGCTGGCAAAGACCTGGGCGACCCGTGAGAGGAGCCCGATGGCGTCCCGTGTCCGAAGCTCCAACACGGTGGCGCGATCAGAGGCCGCGGGTACGACGGCCACCGAGGTGGCAATATCGCCAGCTGAAGCTCGCTTTTGTTGGTACGAGTCAGACCGGGACTTAATCAGGGCGTCGAAGTCACGCTCGCCGCTGAGGCCGGCGTGAATCTCTTTGGTGAGGTGCCCGGGTTCGGGCCACCCGCGCGGTCCCGGGACGCAGAAGAAACGGTCGAGAACAATGCCATCTTCGGCGTAGAGGTCGGCCGATCGAATGTTGAGCCCCGTCAACGTAAGCACCGCCGTAATGGTGGCCAGTAGGCGCGGCTGGTCTGGTGCCGCTACGGCAATCCAATCACCATCGAGTCGAACGACAACGCCCTCGTCTCGTGCGGCATTCAAGAGTTCGCTGTGGTCGGCCGGAGCGACGACGACATCGTGTCCCCTCAGCGTCAACTTCGTCCGCCCGACCAAATCGGCAACCAGTTGGGCCTTCCAGGGCCCCCACGCACTCGAACCCGTGGCGAGGCCGTCGGCCTGAGAGAGTCCGGCCAGCAGCTCTAACGTCACTTCATCACCAACGGCTGCGGCCACATGGCGAATGGTCGCCGGGTCGTCGAGATCTCGGCGAGTGGCGGCATCGGCCAACAGTAAATGGTGGCGAACGAGCTGCACCAAGATGTGGGCGTCCTCGTTACTGACGCCCATGCGCTTGGTGATAACCCGTACGAGTTCAATGCCGACCTCGGTGTGGTCTCCAGGGTGCCCCTTACCGATGTCGTGAAAGAGACAGCCCAGCAGGAGTAGATCAGGTCGACTCGAACTGCTCACGAGTTGCTGTCCAAAGCAGACCGCTTCGAGCAAGTGTCGATCGGCAGTGAAGCGGTGGTACGCGTTTCGTTGGTGATACGAGCGGACGTAGGACCACTCGGGGAGGTAGCGAGTGAAGAGGTGGAAGACCTCGAGGGCTTCCACGGCGGCAATTAGTCCTCGACCACTGCCAAGGAGGCGCACAAAGGCCGTGCGCACCTCCGGTGACCAGGGCGTCGGAATCTCGGGCCAGGCGAGCGCCAACTGTTGCAAACTTTCTAGGGCAATCGGGGCGTCGTGTTCGGCGGCAACGGCGGCCAGGCGCAAGGGGAGCGACGGGTCTTCGTTAATCAAGATGTCGGAGGCAATAGAGGCCTCGCCGTCGACGATTTTGACGCCTGGTTCGATACGCACCGTGAGTGGAGCGGCGCCCGCACGACCGCTCTGCCAGACGGCCCGGCGGCGCCACACGGTGTCGCTAGCACGGGCAATCGTTCGTCCGGCTTCACTTATCGAACGCATCAAAACATCAGCGTCGGCCGCCTCCACCCGTCGGGCGATTTCATCTTGGTCTTGAAGCAAGAGGCGATTTTGATCACGCTTGGCGTATCGGTGCATCGCGACTCTCGTGGTGAGCAGAACGGCCTCGGCGGCCGTTAGGTCTTCGGCATCAACGAAACGGTCGAGATCGGGAAAGGCGATGGCGACCGCGCGCAGGATGTTGAGGTCTCGCAGTCCGCCGTGGGACTCCTTGAGATCCGGCTCCAAGAGATCGGCTAGATCTCCATGAGTGGTGTGGCGTGCCGTGACCTGTTCCTCTAGAGCCGGTAGCCATTCGTGGCCCCACTGTTCGTGCCAAGCTTGTCGGACACCGTCGAGGACTTCGCGGGCCAGTGACTCTGAGCCCCAAATCAGTCGACCATCGAGTAGCCCCAAGGCGACTCGTAGGTCGCCGTGGGCGACGGTCATGGCTTCCTTGGGTGTTCGAACGGAGTGGTCGAGGCCAACCCCCTGATCCCAGATGGGATACCAGAGCTGATCGGCGACTTTGGCAATTGAACGACCCGAGGTGTGAACGAGTAGTAGGTCGAGGTCACTTGAAGGGGCCAGTTGGGCCCGTCCGTAGCCCCCGGTGGCGATGAGGGCCATCTTCTTGGGGTTAGCGCCCTTGGCATTCTCAATAATGAAGCGGAGCCACTCATCGGTTTCGTGAGCCAGGACTTTGGTGAATCGGATACCGTCCAGCGTGTCGTCCTCTATGAGGCGGGCTCGACGTTCCTTGAGTGATTCATTGGACACGAGGGCAACGTATCAGCCCCCGACGTCGCAATCGCAGGGTAATGGGCTAAATTCACAGTCGTGAAATCATTCCTCCTCATAGTTGCTGGAATCATCGGCGTTCTCGTCGTGTTCTCTCTTATTACTGCCGTCACCAGCATTGTGTGGTTCTTGGTCAAGTTGATTATCGCCATTGCAGTTGTTTTCTTTGCCGTTGCTTACTTCGTGAAGAAGTGAGGCCCCGCCTCAAGTAGGCTGGCTACTTCTGGCGGCGTGGCCGAGTGGTTAGGCAGGGGCCTGCAAAGCCCTCCACCCCGGTTCGAATCCGGGCGCCGCCTCCAGAAGCACTGGCCGATGGTCTGTGTACTAGCTAAATGAAATGTCCCGATCTGGAACTATCCGGGTCGGGACTCTTCGTTCGTTACTGGTAAACGACGACGCGGGTGCCGATCGGTATGTACGGGCTCTTCCAGAGCCAGTCCATGGCCGCGAGGCTGATGCGAACACAACCGTGCGAAGCAGGTTGTGGCGGCACGCTGTACGAGCCGTGCACGGCGATGCCGCCGGAAAAGTACTTAGGTCGATAGAGGCCACCGAGCGGCCCAATGTCCCACTTGTCAACTTGGTAGTAGACGTGGAACGTACCCGTAGGGGTGACGGCCAAGGTTGAATAGCCGTGTCCCGTGGCGTAGCTGTAGCCACCACCCGAAGAGATGTTGAAGATCTTTATGATTTTGTGATCCTGGACAATCATCAAAATCTGCTTGGAGAGCGAGACCTCGATAACGAGGCCGTTCGTCGTTCTGGGGGTTGGAAGTACTGCGCGGTACAGGGCTGCCGAAGTCCAGCGGTTCACTACGCCGTCGCGGTTCAACCCGTTTGCTTTTTGCAGTGCGAAGACGGCCTGCTGAGTCAAGTCATTGAAGCGCCCATTGGCATTACCAACCCAATAACCCGTGGAGGCCAACTTGAGTTGCAGTGCTAACACTGCGGGCCCCGAGGAACCCAACATCAGTTTGTTGAAGGGGGCTGTTGTCGATGTCGTAGAGGTCGATGACGTGGACGACGTTGGGTTGGGTCCCGCAAAGGCGGAGGGGGCAAGCAGTCCGGTTGTCACCATGGTGGCCGAAACCGCGACACCGAAGGCCTTGGTGAGGCGGTGGGCGGCGAAGGGCATGGAGTAAGGATAGGTTCCTTTTTTGCAGAATTACGACCATGTAAGAAATTTTGTCTAGAGCGTTTGGCTGGCCTCAATGGCAAAACGTCACAGAATCGTGCAATGCTGAGCGCCATGAATATTTGGTACGAGCTCCCCGCACTCGTGGTGGGCTTTGACATTGAGTCCACGGGGCTCGACACCGAGGTCGACGAGCCTATTTCCTACGGTTTTGCGGTATTTGAGAACGGCCAACTGGTGTTCGAAGAGGAATTCTTCGCCCTGCCCTCTGTGGCCATGCACCCAGCTGCCGAAAAGGTGCACGGTTGGTCCCGGCTCCGGCTCGAAGAACTACATGCCGCCGGTGGGGCCCATTCGGCTGTGGCCGGTGTTGCCCGGGCCGCTCAGCGACTCCGGGAGTACCACTCCAAAGGGGCGCATTTTGTTGGCGCCTATCCCGAGTACGACTTTCGAATGACGACCTCGCTACTCCGTCGTCATTCGATGGGTGACATGGAGGTTTTGGGCTTCGACCTCGCCACGGTGCGACTGATCGATGTCTGTCAGCACGATCGCACCATGGACGGTGACCGATCGCGTCGTCGAAACTTAACGGCCCTTGCGGCCCACTACGGAGTAACCCCGGGGGATCACACGGCGCTTGGCGATGCCAAAGCGGCAGTGGAAGTTTTAAAACAACAGGTACTCCACAATCAGGCGAACTCACTCGAGGCGCAAGTCGCCGCACTACGAATGCCCGTCAATTCTGACCAGTCCGGCCCTACTGCAGCGGGGCGATAGGGCCGCGCTGGCCGAGTGGTAGATTGAATAGTCCTAAGGGCGGTTGGCGCAGTCTGGTAGCGCACTTGCATGACACGCAAGGGGTCACAGGTTCAAGTCCTGTACCGCCCACCAATATTTCTGAATTGCCAAGTATCTCGTTCCTAACGACCTCGCCTTCGATTCGACGGCTCGTCTCTCAGAATGCGAGAGACTGAATTCGTGATAGTCGCTGGAGCGGATGTGTGGAAGGGCATATGGGTCGTTGTTGTCTTGGACGACGGCCGTTTCTCCCGAGGCTTTATTGCCGAAACCTTTGCTGACGTGGTTGCCAATCTGAACGACGCCTCGGTAATCGGCGTGGATATTCCAATAGGAATGCCATCCGGCGCGGAACGTCGAGCTAGTGATGTTGAGGCGAGAGCGTTCGTTGGATGTCGCCGTAGTTCCGTCTTTTTCACTCCTCCTCGGGAACTGCTGGAATGCGCTTCGGCCGCGGAAGCGAATGACATTGCTCGAACGTTGGACATTCCTGGTATCGCCGCACAGACGTTTGGATTAAAGAAGCAGATTCTTGCCGTGCAGCCATTTGCTGATCAGGACGACCGCATCTACGAAGTGCACCCTGAGGTCTCCTTCAGAGAGGCACATGGCGAAGAGTTGCTGTGGCCTAAGAGTTCATGGAATGGCCAGATGGTTCGACGATCCATTCTTGCGGAAAAGGGAATCGAGCTGCCTCAAGTCACGGTCGAATTGGGTGTTGCTGATCCCGCTGACATCCTTGACGCGTCTATCGTCGCCTGGTCAGCCTCACGAATCGCTTCAAACGTCGCCGAACGGTTTCCGGCAAACGGGTTGAGAATCTCCACGATCTGGCGCTAAGCACAGTGTCTAGCGAAAGTGGGCGGGGTTTATAGATGAGATGTCTTGCAACTATTCGCCACATCCTGCGTCTGATTGATCTGACTCGGTAACTCTCGAATGCGTTAAGGCCTTGTTGCTATCTAATGGGCGTTTGGTAAAGGAGCGAGCCTGAGTCACAATTCATTGGAAAGACCGAGATGGTGCTCGTTATGTTGCCCATCGAGTCCATACAGAAGTATTCATACTGCGCCACGTTGGCCGCCAAGCCCCCCAGGAGGATGACAAAGCCAATGTAGGAGAAGACTCCGAGGATGATGGCGATTGTTATTGTCCGCCGGGCGCCCTTGGTCAAACACCACTGCGGTACTGAGGAAGTTGCCGAGGTGCTAAGTGCTTCATCTGACGCCTGCTTAACGTCCCCATAGAGGCCGTGCCAAGGCTGCTCAGGAGATAAAAGGAAGTAGTAGGCCGAGTAGCGAGCTTGGTAGCGCAATAGGGCGGCGACGGCCTGGTGGAGCACCCTAGGGGTCTTCGTTGTAAAGAGTGCCGAGAACCACATCACGATTACCAGCAATTGCATCCCAAATACGCCAACGACGCTTAGGAGCGCTGCGGGAAAAGCAAGAAGGATTCGAAAAAAGACGGCCAAACGGTTCATCGGACCGTTTGCAACTCTCGTGGTGAGTTCGCAATCGGCCTTGGGCGTCATTGAGTAGCCAGGATGACGAGCGGTCAACAAGTTGCTGTAGGCGCTTATTCGAGTTTGGTAGTCAAGCCACCGTGACACAAATTTGTGAATACCTTCAGGTACTTTCCCGGTGAATAGGGCACCAAACCACGCTCCGATGACTGCAAAGTAGACCCCGATACCAATGAACATAGAGATAATTTGCAGAATAAGGGCCAGGAAGAACCTAAAGAAGACGGATCCTCGAGAGTGAATCGGAGGTTCGAGGTTGAGGGTGAGATGCAGCGCGCGGCCGAGATCAACAGTTTCACTATTAACGGCGGTACCACACTCCTTGCAGAATTTGAAGTTGTCCTCGTTGTCGTGGCCATTTACACATACGGTCATTGGATCCCCCTAATCAACACCGGCATATACGCCAGCGTTCGAATCGAAGTGCACATCACACGAAGTAGATCATGAGGGAAATATGACCACTCTTATGTTGCTTACTGTGGTCTGCGTACCGAAGTTTTGACCGCTATATTCCCGCTCGATCACGGTGATATGTCAGGCGAATGTTGAGAAATTCCGCATCATCCGTACCCAATGACATGGACGACATACCAAGCGCCACGGAAAGAGATCATCGTGTTGATGACGAAGTTGTGAGGATGGCCAGATTTGTCTTTAAAGGCCATCGTGGTCATGTAGACCTGCCAGTACGGAGCCTTGTTCTGCTCGGCGCCCACGGGCACGGTGTGAGCCGTAGCTGACCTCACGCTGTAGCCGTTATAGACGGCGCCGGGTAGCACGCTTCGAAAGCGTGCCCGTAGCTCGGCCAACTGCTGGTGGTAGTGGGTTATGAGGCGGTTGTTCCAGTCAGCCTCATTACCTCCGCCCTGTTTAAGAACTACGTAATAGGGCATAGGCAAAAAGGCCTTGTCGGCCTCCGCATTGTTGTAGTCCCGCAGGCCCGCAAAAAAGCTGGCCATTCGACGGTCAAGAGCAGGGTCGTGCAATGGAGGTTTCACCATGGTCTGAACCAGAGGGACCTTGGGGGCTGTGGTGGTCGTTGTCGCCTTGGGCTTGGTGGTGGTGGTCACGGCGGCGCTGGCCTGCATGATTTGGTGGCTCACTCCGTAGGCGAGTGCCCCCAGGGGTATGGCCACGCAAAGAAGGAGACGAGTGGTCGAGCGCACTCTTCCACCCTAGGAGAGCGGGGGATTTGTGTCTATGATTCAGTTACCGCTTGAGGGGAGCCCCAATGACCATTTCTCGTGAAGACGAAGCACTCGATCAAAAGCAGTTCGATGTGCTTATTGACCAGTTGCTCGAAGACTTTCCACCGGCCACAACGGATCCCGTGACCTTCCTGCAGGCCCAGTTCGACCGCGGCCTGGCCTGGCCTCACTTCCCGGAGGGCTACGGCGGCCTCAACGCCTCACCGGCTCGCTTTACCCAGACCGTTCGTCGTCTCGGTCAGGCCGGTGCTCCTAACGCCGCGATGCGTAATGTCATCGGGTACGGCATGGTCGCTCCAACGATCATCATCCACGGTACAGAGGAGCAAAGGCAGCGTTACCTTCGCCCACTGTTCACCGGCGAAGAAGTCTGGTGCCAACTCTTTAGTGAGCCGGGTGCCGGCTCGGACGTGGCCACGCTTTCGAGTCGCGCCATCAAGGACGGCGATGAGTGGATTTTGAATGGTCAGAAGGTGTGGACCACGATGGCCCACCTCTCGAAGTTCGGACTCATCATCGCCCGTACGGACCCTGACGCCCCGAAGCACGCGGGCATGACGGCCTTCCTCGTCGACATGCACGCCGAAGGCTCCGAAGTTCGCCCCCTGTATCAGATCACCGGCGAAGCTGAGTTCAACGAGTGCTTCTTCACCGATGTTCGAGTACCCGACTCGATGCGCCTCGGTGGCGTGGGTGAGGGGTGGCCGGTCGCCATCACCACGCTGATGAACGAGCGTGTCTCCATCGGTGGCACCGTCCCGGGCCGTAACTCGGGCCCTATTGGCGAAGTGCTCAAGATTTGGAAAGAGCGCTGGGCCGACCGCAAGGACGGCCACGCCTACGCCATGCGCGACGAAGTCATGCGTAGCTGGATCCGCAATGAAGTCGCTCGTCTCACGAATAAGCGCGCCAGCGACGGCCGTAAGTCCGGCACGCCAGGGCCCGAAGGCTCTACGGCCAAGTTGGCCTACGCCGAAGAGAACAAGCGCACCTACGAATTGGCCGTCACCCTGATGGGAACTGAAGGCATGCTGATGGTCGATGACTACCCGAAGGTGCGCCCCAACGAAACCGGTATTAACTCCGGTGACGTTCGAAAGCGCTTCTTGCGCGTCCGCGCTAATTCCATCGAAGGTGGAACCTCCGAAGTAATGCGCAACATCATCGGTGAGCGCGTACTCGGTCTGCCCGGTGAGCCACGTAATGACAAGGCCGTGTCCTGGAAGGACATTCCTCGTTAGGCCCTAGCCGTTGGAGCTGAACGAAGATGCCCGCACCGATTTGGTGCGGGCATCTTTTTTTGGTCGGGCCCGCGAGACCGGGCGGGCACCCCTAGGGTGACGTCATACCTGCTCTGTACTCTCACGCGTATGTCATCTGAATACTCTCTCTCGCCCGTCGAGGCCTCCAAGGCGGCCTCTGCTGTTTTCAGCATCCTGACTCGAGATGGGGGTCAAACGGCGGCCCAGTTGGCACGTCTTGTCGGAGTCCATAAGAAGTCGCTCAACCGTGTGCTCTATCACGACCCGAGATTTCAAGAGATGAAGATTGAGACGCAGGCTGCGCCACTCTGGTATTTGACGAGCACTGCTCCGGCTGGCGCCAAGGAGTCGACCAGGAAGCCGAAGTCAGAACCGACGGATGAGTCCGATGGGGTGCTCAGCGTGGCACCTCGAGAGATCATCGACGAGTTCACCCATATCTTTGACGAGAAGGAGTATGACCCCGAAGTTCTTGCCAAGTTCATCAAGAAAATCGAAACCCCACGACCAGTAACCGCGTCTCCGATTACCGACACCGAGAATCCCTTCGGTCTCTATGAGTGGCAGAAAGAAGCACTTGCCGCTTGGGATATGAATCTCGGCCGAGGGATTATCGATGCGGTAACCGGTGCCGGTAAGACACGCTTGGCCGTGGCCGCCATAGCGACCGAGCTGGAGCGAGGGGGAGAGGTTCTCGTTCTCGTCCCGACCATTGTCCTGCTGCACCAGTGGTACGAGATCCTGTACGGCTTCTTCCCGGGTGTTCGTATTGGTCGAGTTGGTGACGGGCACGACGACACGTTTCGCAATTGCCGCATCGTGATTGCGGTGCTGGCCTCGGCGCGCAACCGCCATTTTCCTCTCAACGGTGAATTGGGACTCCTGGTGTCTGATGAGTGTCATCGCGCGGCGGCAGAAAAGAGTCAAGTCGCTCTCGCCAAGCACTTCCCCCGGCGCCTGGGGCTCTCCGCTACGCATGAACGCATGGATGAGGCACACGAAACAATCCTCTTGCCCTACTTCGAAAAGGTTGTCTTTACGCTTGGCTATCAGCGGGCCATTGACGACGGCGTTATCTCATCAGTTCGCGTCGCCTTTCTGGGCGTACGTTTCAGCGAAGAAGAGCAAGGGAAGTACATCGTCTTGGCTCGGACGCTGAGCAAGATGCGTCGAAAATTGATTATTGAGCATGGATGTCGAGAGCGTCCGTTTGCAGCCTTCCTCGAAGACGTCATCCGGCTTATGAGCAAGGGCAAGCGAGCTGACGGCATCGCCGCCCAGCGATGGATGAAGGCCTGGGGTGACAAGAAGGATCTACTCGCGGAAACACCAGCCAAGCTGCACGCCGTGAACTCGCTGGCGCCAGCGATTCGAGACGCCGAACGAACGTTGATTTTCACCCAGTCGATTCACTCGGCCAACACGATCGCCGAAGAACTTCGAAAGTCGGGCATAGAGATTGCGGTGCACCACAGCCAAGTCTCCTCATCGGAACGAGACTCGATTATGAGCGACTTTGAGAGTGGCGCCATAGCAGCGCTGGCTACCGTTCAGACTTTGGAGGAGGGTGTCGACGTGCCTGAGGCCGACCTGGCCATCATTGTGGCGAGCTCGAAGCAGCGTCGCCAGATGATTCAGCGAATGGGGCGCATCATGCGCCGAAAGGTCGACGAGCGTTACGCCCGGTTCGTCATTCTCTTCGTGGAGGGAACGGATGAAGACCCCCGAGAGGGAGCGCACGAAGCATTCGTGGGAGAGCTCGTGGCGGTCGCTCGAGAATCCACCGTGGTCCAAGTTCAAGAAGCGGCAAGTCTCAAGGAATTTCTCCGCCCCGACCGGACGCAGTAGGGCAAGTAGTCCCGGCGGTCGCGACGGCCTCTACAGCTGGGCTACTCGAAAACTGACGAGCTGCTTCAAGAGGGGGCGATCAATCTTCCAGTCCGTCGGCACCTGAATGGTCTTCTTATTGACTTTGTACGGGGCTAGGAGATTGCTGTCGACGTGCTGAAGAATGTCATCACCGAAGGGAAGGAGCAGCAAGTGATTCTTGGCGGCCGAGAAGCCAATGATGTACTCCTTCCCGAGTCGCACTATGGGCTTGTTCCAGGCCATCACTACTTCGAACTTGGTGTTGAGCTTGAGCGTCGCACTCAAGATGGCTTTAGTGGTTGCTTGATGGGGCTCGGGAAGTGTCACCAGATAAGCATCGGGATCGGTGAAGCGCTTTGAGGTCGTCGATCCTCGAACAAACATAACGACGGCATTGGCGTGCGTCTGGCTAAAGCCGTGGTCTTCGCGAAGCAGGGCGATTTGTTGTGGATATTTGGCTGCACCCAGTTCCGCCAGCGCGTCGAGCCAATATTGAATTGGCTGTCCGTATTTCTTTTCAATGGCTGGGAAAAACGATGAACGGTCGCCCGAATCCTTACTCATCACGCAACTGGCACGAGCGATTAGAGGAGGTGCTCGCCGAAGAATTCCAGTGCACGAGCGGCAGCATCGGCAGCGGCATCGGCGTTGAAGACATTGGTCCGGTCGTCGCAGTGAAAACCGTGGTCCGCTTCTTCGTAGACAACTACTTCAGTGATGAGGTCAGTGTCGGCCATGGCTTCTTCAAGGGCGTCAACTTGATCCATCGGAATACCCTTGTCGAGACCGCCGAAGAGGCCCAGCCATGGTGCCTTAATTTCGGGGGCCAATTCGACGAGGGACGGTAAGCCAAAACGTCCGTTGGTAACACCGCCGCCATAGAAAGAGACGGCGGCTCCGACGATGCCGAGCGTGTTGACGAACGTGGCGACGGTGCCGCCCATGCAGTAGCCGACGATGCCAATTGACGCATTTGTGATGCCGAGTGAGCCGAGGTGCTCCACCGTGTCACGAATGTCGCCCTCTAGTCCGGCCCGAGTGAAGTTACCCATATGGGTGAGGGCTGCGGCAAAGTCGTCGTAGGCAATCTCCGGGGAACCATCTCGGTGAAAGAGCTCCGGGGCGATAGCGAGGTATCCCGCCGCTCCAAAGCGGTCGGTCACTTCGCGAATGTGGCCATTGACCCCGAAGGCCTCTTGAAGCACGATGATGGCGCGCGAGGCGGTCGCATCACCGGCCACGTTGATGGGCAGGCCGGAAGGCAAGATTTCGCGCGTCGTCATGAAAAGGTAGGCCCACTCGTTCGCGTCCGCTTCAGTTCATAGAAGCCGGGGATGCTCATAACGGCAATCACGCCGTCGAGCAGGGTGCCAGCGGCCTCGCCCTTGGGGGCCGGTGTGATGACGGGCCCGAAGATTGCCTCACCATTGATATGGATGACCGGAGTGCCAACGTCCATGCCGACGGGGTCCATACCTTGGTGATGACTGGCGCGCAAGGCGGTGTCGAGAAACTCGTCTGTTGTGGCATTGATGAGGTCGGCCGGCAGGCCAGCCTCAGCGAGAGCCTCAGGCAAGATGACCGAGAGATCTTTGATTCCTTCGACGTGATACCGGCGGCCGATGGCCGAATACAGCGGCTCAACCACTTCATTGCCGTGGGCCTGTTCGGCGGCGATGAGGAGACGCACGGGCTTCCAGGCCTGTGCCATGAGCTCCTTGTAGTGCTCGGGCACTTCGTTCTTCTCGTTGAGGACGGCGAGGCTCATGACGTGGAACCGCACGTCTGCATCTCGAACCTGCTTGGCCTCGAGTAGCCAACGGCTGGTAATCCAGGCCCAGGGGCATGCGGGGTCGACCCAGAGGTCAATTTGAGTGGTCATGGCTTCTTCTCTCCTTGTGCGGCGTGTGCCGAAAGAACGTGCGAAATAGCGTTGGTGACCGCAACGGCGCAGTCGAGGTCCAACATCTCGTCGATGCCGTGGGCGTTGGAGTCGGGTCCTAATACACCGGTGGCGACGAACTGAACTGACGGGAAGCGTTGGCCAAGTGCCGCCAAGAAGGGAATTGATCCACCCTCGCCGGCGTAGGCGACTTCATTGCCAAAGGCCAACGTTGACCCTTCCTCGAGAGCGGTGCGGAGCCACGGGGCTAACTCGGGTGTGACCCAGCCTGATGCCGCCACTGCAGTCACGCTCACGCGAGCATTGCTGGGCACGTTGCTGGTGAGGGTCCGTACTACGGCCTGCTCAGCCGCGACGGGGTCGCAGGAAGGTGGAAGACGCAGCGAGAGCGTGAGAGTCGTTGATGGGCGGAGCACATTGCCGGCAATTGAGGAATCGGGTAGCCCTTGGGCTCCCACAATTGAGAGGGTCGGGTACCAGCTTCGACGCAAGATGCGTTCGGCGGCATCGGCCCCCATGAGCTCAAGGCCGGGCACGACTGGTTGCTCCTGACCCGCGACGTCGCCAAAGGCTTCGGCTACGTGCGAGGCGGCAGTCACGTGTGACATGGGAATCTGCGGCTGCAGCTCGCTAATCAGGATCTCACCCGTAGCAGAGTCTTCAATGCGGTCGAGTAGTTGACGCATAATGCGCATAGAACTCGGCACGACACCACTAGCACTGCCGGAGTGTTGGCCCCGTTCCAGTACGTCAACGGTGACGTCAACGTTGAGAACACCTCGAAGCGAAGTAGTCACCCAAAGTCGGTCGTAGGAGTGGGCGCCGGAGTCCAGGCAGATCATTAGCTCCACATTGCCGAGCTCGGCACCGAGAACGTCGAGGTGAGGCTCGAGATCAGGTGAACCGGACTCCTCGGAGGCTTCAATCAGAACGACGCACCGGGAGTGCGGAACCCCGGTGCGTTCAAGCTCTTCGATGGCGAGGAGAGCCGAGAACATGGCGTATCCGTCGTCAGCAACCCCGCGGGCAAAGATTCGGTTGCCCCGTCGGACCGGTTGGTAGGGGTCAAGCCCCTCCGACCAAGCACCGAGGGGCGGTTGCTTGTCGAGGTGACCGTAGAGCAACACGGTGCCGGTGGTCGGCGCGGTGGCATCGATGGTTATGACGAGCACTGGCGTGCGACCTGGCAACTCGCGAACCGTCACGGTGTGATTTTTGAAAGTGCGAGCTTGCGCCCACTCCGCGTAGTGAGTCATGGCGGCGTTGAGGTAGCCATGCTCCTCCCAGTCGGCGTCAAAAGCCGGCGAAAGACAGGGAATTGTGGCGTAGCGAGAAAGGGCGGGCAGAACGTCAGTTTCAAACTGCTGCAGAGAGATGCTCACATCACCACGCTACCGGTCGCCTCTTCGCGGACGCTTGGATTACTGGTCGGCAGCCTGCCAGCAGTACCAGGCGACGCTTGATCGGTAAGGCGCGAGGTGGTCAGCGGCGGTTGTCATGGCTTTTGTTGTAATCATTTCGTCCATGCCGTGGAGCAAAGACCAACCTTTGCGCACTCCGTAGTCCAGGGTGGGCCAGACGTCGTAACGGCCCAAGTCATGCATGAGGTACATCTGTGCCGTCCAGGGTCCAATGCCTCGTACTTGAATCAATTCCTCCACGACCCCTTCGTCACTCATACGTCCGTGCCGAGCGAAGTGGAGCAATCCTTCGAGCGTCTTGCTGGAGAGGTCGCGTATGGAGTCGCGTTTGGCGCGGGACAGTCCAAAGGCCGCGCACTCTTCGTCGCTGAGAGCGAGCAGGCGCTCCGGATCAACCTGACCATCAAGCCCGGCCACCAAGCGACCGTGAATTGCCGCCGCAGCCTTCCCGGCGAGCTGCTGGTACACAATGGCGCTCACCAGCGTGGGGTAACGATT
>CALAYR010000101.1 GCA_937894805.1 uncultured Acidimicrobiaceae bacterium
GGCCTTGCACTCCGACAGGGGCTTTGGCAACATGGCGACAAGCGCATTGAGCATGGTGGCGTTTTTGACGCCGCCCGAAGTCAAGAGAAGTTTCATGAGGGTCTCCAGTATCAGAAACGAGTGCGGCTACTACCAGTGGGCGCTGGGGGACTCGAACCCTCGGCCTCAGCCGTGTGAAGGCTGCGCTCTAACCAGCTGAGCTAAGCGCCCTGGGAGATTAAGCCTACCCCTCACTCCTGCCCGACGAATTCTCCTTCGCGAACCAGCGTGGCTGAAGACCTAAGGGCTAGCCTGACGGCGTGGCGGACAGCAGAAACATGAAGACTCCTGTAGTGATGACCGAAGGAGCTTCACGCGAAGTCATCTTCGGACTTGACCGGCTCGAGCGACGATGGTCATTTGGCATCGGCGCCATCGGCCTGATGCTGTCCGCAATCTTCCTCTTCGTTCAGCAATACGGATACACCAAGACTGATCCAAAAAATGGTGTCTGCCCTGCGGGGTACGACCTCGTCAAAAAGATGTGCCAGCACAAGTACCCGTTGGTCTTCCAGGACTACATGGTTCAGTTTCTTATGGTGCTCGTCGGTGCACTCATCATCATTTTCTTCACGTGGCGCAAGAAGCGCGTTGGCATTATCTTTGCCGCATTCATGATGGGTCTCGCCCTGGGCAACGTGGGTCTGCCCTTTCTCTTTCTCGGTGGGTGGCTCGGTATCCGCGCATTCCGACTGCAAAAGTACGGTGACCCCACTTTTATTGGCTCGAATCAACAGTCCCGTCTGCGCGCCCAAGAACGGGCCGCCAACCGCAAGAAGGGGATCGGCTACTCCCGTGGCAAGAAGGGTGACAGCGAACCTTCAGTCTCGACGGTCCGACCAAAGCCAGCTCCTTCAAAGCGCTACACCCCCAAGCAGACAGGTCGGCGTCGCTAACGTGACGGAACTGGGACTTAATTTTCCCACCGCGTGGTCACGCCGCCTACCCGCCACCGCCCTGAGAGATTTCCTCTTGACGGCTCTTGCAACGCCGCTCACCCGTCGACTCACCACCATGGAGATTCGAGGTCGTGAGAATCTCCCGCCACTCGGAACAACCACGATTTACACGGCAAACCACACCAGCCACCTCGACACCATCATTGTTTTGGCGGCTCTTAATCGTCCACGACGTCGTCGTACCGTGGTTGCAGCCGCCTCGGACACATTTTTCACAAAGCTCTCCACCGCACGCATCACCGTGCTGCTGGTAAACGCCATCCCCATCGAGCGACACAAAGTCAATCGACAGAGTGCCGCACAGGCAATTGAGATCTTGAAGAAGGGGTGGGATCTTCTGATCTACCCCGAAGGCGGTCGGACACCGACGGGACCAATGCTGGAGTTCAAGGGAGGTGCCGCCTACCTGGCTGAGCGGAGTGACGCCGTGGTGGTGCCGACCTTCATGGTGGGTGCCGGCGAGTGGCTTTCAAGCTACGCCAAGGCTCCGATGTACCTAGAAATGCCAAAACGGTGGCGCTCGCCAGTTACCGTCGCTTTTGGCCCACCGCTCGCCATCGAAGAGGGTGAAAATATCCGGCGCTTCGGACAGCGGATTCAAGATGCCGTGATCGACTTGGCCCGTGAGACGACCGGCGACCCCACCTGGGGTAGCCACCTGCGCGACTAGTAATCGACAGGGTCGTCAGGGAAGCCACCGACTTCGCGTACTCGAGATCGATGGAGTTCATCGGCGATCGAGGCCAGCAACTCGAGCGGGCGTCCGACCGCCAGGGTCAAAAGTTCATCGGCTAGCCAGGGATTCTGTGCCAGTACCGGGCCATGGGCGTACGTTCCAAAAATCGATCCGTGTCGAACGCCGTCAACGTACCGCGCGTTACTCGCGAATCGACCATTGCCGGTACCGGACTCGACCACGCCCAACGGCACTTCATTCGGTCCCAGTTCCGTTTCTCCACCATGATTCTCGAAGCCGACCATCCACTGGTTGCCCACCCGCGTCAAGAGATCGCCCACTCGTCGCTTGGGGCCACGAGTGGTGACCGCGTCCACTAGCCCTAGTCCGTCGACATGGAGTCCGCCTTCGACTTCATAGGAGGTGCCGATCAGCTGAAACCCCGCACAGACCGCGAGCAGGACGGCTCCGTCGTTGACGCGCTTCGCCAGGGTGTCGTCGTTGGCGAGACCGTACGTGGCTTGACGTTGAGGCCCATCCTCTCCCCCGCCCAATAGCAAGATATTGGCGTCAGGAATGGTTTCATCAAGCGCAACTTGGACGACCTCCACTTCAATGCCTCGACGACGGGCACGTGAGGCGAGAACGAGGGCGTTGCCACCATCGCCGTAGGTGCCTAAGAGTTCGGGGTAGAGCACCGCAATTTTCAGCATGGCGTGGTCGCCTCCAACCAAGCCGCGAAGGCCGTGTAATTCGCAATAACGTCAACTGGCTTCGTCGTCGAAATACGCCCGGCGAGATCTTCCACCGCTACGACTCGAGCCGTCACATCGTCGTACTCGAGGCGAGCAGCGAGGTCCAGTGCTCGCTCGCCGGTACACCAGACGGTGCTGCCACGTAGTTCGTCAAATGGCGCGTCGTAGAGCCACGAAGGATCGGCCCCATCGGCAATCAGGTCGTTGATCGAGACGACGAGGTCACTCCCCCCAGCGACGAGTCCAATCAGGGCTGAAACGCCAGCGGGATTTTTTGCCAGCATGAGGCGAAAGGTCTTTCCATCGCGTTGTCGCAACGTGAAACGCCCGGCCACATCGCGAATAGCGCTGACGCGATCGGCGGCAAGTTGGAGCGGGACGCCGAGCAGCGAGGCAGCGACGACGGCCAAGGCGGCATTGGAGCGATTAAAGGCACCGGGCAGAGAGACCTGCAGATCAACCGAGGCGACAGGACCAGCCAGGGTGTCGCCCAATACGAAGTCCGGATGCGGCTTAGCAAAACCACACTCACATCGCCATGTTCCCTCCGGGTTTAGTGGCTCAGTGCACTGCGGGCACGACCGCGCATCCAAGGTCCAGCTCGAACCCACATCGCACCAGACGACCTTGGAGTCCATTTGTGCGACCGCGCCATAGACAACAAGTGGGTCGGCGCAATTCGCCACGATGGTGGCCGATGTGTTGTGGAGTGTCGTGCGCCACTTATCGGCCAGCACGCGCACTTCGGCTGCTCGGTCGAGCTGATCGCGACTG
>CALAYR010000102.1 GCA_937894805.1 uncultured Acidimicrobiaceae bacterium
CGCCACCTCACTCATCACCGTGAACGCGCAGTGGCTCGCGATGTTCTCGCTCCTGGTTGTCGGGGTCGCGGTCATGCTGATGTCGAATCTCCACGCCAGTCGAACCGGACGTGCGATGCGTCTCGTTCGCGACAATGACGTGGCGGCCGAGTTGGTGGGCCTAAATCTTCCCCGGACGCGCGTGCTGGCCTTTGCTATTTCGGCCGCCTACGCCGGACTGGCTGGATCGCTCATGGCCTTTACGAAGGGCTCAGTATCGCCACAGGACTTTCTCGTGGGCCTGTCAATCACCATTCTGTCCTTGATGGTCCTCGGTGGTATTGGCACCATCAGTGGTGCGATTCTGGGCGGCGTTATCTACGCCTACTCCGACAACTTCTTGTCGTGGCTGACAAACAGCACCGGTATCGACCCCTACTCAAACCTTGGGTCTAATTTGAAGACGATTTTCTTCGGTGGACTGTTGATTGTGACCATGTTGACCGCGCCTCGGGGAATCTCGGGATTGATCTCCAAAGTGTTCGCAAAAGTTCGCACTTCCCGCTGACTGGTTTTGCCCGGAGGGCGATACGCTCACATCTGCAGTACCCCCCCATCCTGAAAGGAATCAACATGCGAAGTCGCATCTCACGTGGCGTTGCTCTGCTTGGTGCTTCGGCTCTCTCCCTCGGTCTTATGACCACGGGCGTAGCTATCGGCACCGCCAGCGCTACCGGCAACGACCCCGGTGTTAACACCACAACCCACACTGTGACCATCGGTGCAACCGTGCCACTGTCTGGTATCGCAGCTCCCGGTTACAGCGAAGTAGCCAAGGCTGCCAACGCAGTCTTTAAGTACATCAACGCCAAGGGTGGCGTCAACGGTTGGAAGGTCAACTTCATCTTGAAGGACGACTGCTACAACTACGTCGGTCTCTTTGGCTGCAACAGCCCCAACGGCACCGTTGCCCAGACCCAGGACCTCGTTGAGAACCAGAACGTCTTTGCGACCGTCGGTTCACTCGGCACTGGCACCCAGGACCTCGTCCGCAACTACCTCAACAACAACGGTGTTCCGCAGCTCTTCGTGAACTCCGGCTCCAAGGACTGGGACCACCCCACGACCTGGCCAATGCTGTTCGGCTTCCAGCCCAGCTACTTGGTCGAAGGCAAGATCTTGGCTAACTACATCAAGGCCAAGTTCAAGGGTCAGTCGATTGGCGTTATTGGCCAGCACGACGACTTTGGCGCCGATGGCCTCCAGGGTCTCTTGAATGGTGGGCTCACCATTCCGACGGCCGACCGCTTGACCTACGAAGCTTCTGACGTAGCTTTCAACAAGGGTGCCTTCACGACCCTCGTTCGCAAGCTTCAGACCGACAAGGCCAAGGTTGTCGTTCTCGACACCGTGCCACCGGCCACGAAGATCATCCTCGACGCCGCAAAGAGCCTGGGCTACAAGCCTCAGTTCGTCATCTCGGGCGTTGGCGCAGACCCCCAGACCGTGAAGTCGACCAACGAAGTGAACGCCATTACGTTCACCTTCCTCCCGGCTTCGAAGGACACGAAGAACCCTTGGAACGCGTGGATCAAGAAGGTTCTCCTCGCTGACAAGACCGACTTCCCTAGCCTCACCAGCAAGTCGGTCATCGACGCCAACATGCAGTACGGCACCGCTTGGGGTGTTGCATTCCTTCAGGTGCTCAAGCAGCTGAACGGTGCTACCCCGACTCGCGCCGGCGTGGTTGCCGCCATGGTCACCCAGAACGGCTTTGCCACCCCAGCCCTCGTGACGCTGGACTACAGCGCCTCGAACCACCAGGGCCTTAACGGTGGTTACATCGTCAAGGTTGTCAACGGCACCGACACCACGGTGGCCGAAGGTGGACAGATTTACACCACCGGCGACGGCCCCCTGAGCTCCTCACCACTGGTGAAGTCGACGGCGAAGATTGCACCAATCCCGTCGTGGCTTAGCTAGTCACGGACTTCTCAAGAACCCCCGTCGGGAAACCGGCGGGGGTTCTTGCTTTGCCGGTACCGGACGATTCTTCGTAACATTGAGACGTGGAGCCACAAAAGATTCTTCTGTACTACCG
>CALAYR010000103.1 GCA_937894805.1 uncultured Acidimicrobiaceae bacterium
TCGAGTCGGCGATTGCGGCACCCTGTGCTTCGTAGGCGAGGAGACCGGCGATGGCCGCTACGTCACTCTCGTTCAAGAGCGCCTGGTACTCGCTAACGAGTGCCTGCATGGCGGGCGAGATCGGTGCGTCGGTTGCACCGAAGGCCTGAGCGAATGCTTCGAACAGGTCGAGGTGCGAAGGAGCGGCAACTTCATCACGGAGGTTGTCGGCGACAGCAGCCTGAGCGACGCCGGCCGGCATGCGACTGGCCAACTCGCTCAAGAAGAGTGGCAGGTTGGCTTCGAAGTAGCGGTACTGCTCGGCGTACTGGCGCAGTTCACCTTCTTTCAGTTCGCCGGCTTCCCAGCGCTGATAGAAGGGGTGTTCGAGCAGTCGACGGCCTTCGAGAGCGCGGTCGAGGATTGAGGTAACGGTGTTCGTCATGGCATGACCGTAGCGGGAAATTGGGATGTTTGCGCGGACGTTAGATTTGGCATAAGTTGTGTCAATAGTTCCGACTGCAAAGGATCCTCATGTCTTCCAAGTACGCCCGCCTCGAGAATCTCCGCAACGTTCGCTACGGCGAACTGCTCTTCATTAAGCAGGGGGAGAATGGCTACTTCGCGGAAGTCTGGAACACGATGGGCTTCAACGACTGCCCGCCCGAACTCTTTAACGCCATCGACGGAGACGAAGTCACCAAGGAGCACGGTGCGATCTTCGTTTTCAAGAACGGTCCGCGGTTTTGGACATTCGATGCCCTCGAAGCCGGTATGCGGGCGACCGCACCGGTGAAGACGTTTGGTGAGTTGACCATGTTCTTGGCGGCCACGATTGACTTTGGTGACGAACTGCCCTCGCGCATTGACTACACCGAGCGTTACGTCAGCCGCGACAACTTTTGGGAGTTCGCGGCCCACGAGCCCCGCTACTACCTCCACGCTCCCGATGGAACCCGTTACCTGCTCCAGGCGTACGCCCACTACGTGGACCCGACGCAGACGGTGGAGTCGCTCGCGACCCTCGGCAGTCGCTTGGCCCTGCCGGAAGGTTGGAGCTTTGCGATTGATGCCGATCCGGCCACGACGATGCAGCTCGGCACGGGCGATGAGAACATTGCCTGCATCCTCCAAGACGAACTAGGCAACTCGTACCAGCGAGTTGTGCACTACGTCGAACTAGAGGCCTAGTACTCCGTCGATCGCCGCAACGGCCGCCGCCACGCGAGCGGCGTGATTGAGACCCGAAACCTCAATGAAGGGCGTCGCCTGCTCCTCTAGGCATTCGCGAAAGCGGTTCGTCATGGCGTGGCGGAGGTGCTCTCCATCGCGGATTTCATCGGCCTCGAAGGCCACGCCTTCATCGGTCGTGAGAATGTAGAGAGCTCTTGGTGCGTGCTGCGCGAGTGCTTCGACCTCGCGCGTGCGATGGCCCATGTACCGCTCCTGCCAGATGACCGTGGCCCACGCATCGGTGTCGCAGAGCAGGAGTGGACCGGTCGAGGCAGCGGCCTCATCTTCGATGCGATTTTGCTCTCGCGCGATTTCAACAAAATCCTCGTCAGTCCACACCAACGAGTCCATGTCGGCGGCGGGGTCGATCGCCCGAGCGCGATCTAATTTGATAAAGGACATGTCGCGTCCGAACTCTCGCACCCACTGAGTGTGTGCGAACTCTCCACCTCGAGCGCGATACATCTCGCAGAGCTCCCGCGTGAGCGTGGTGGTGCCGGTCGATTCGGCCCCGACGAGAACGACGCGGTCTGTCACTACGACTGGGCTCGCAGGCTGGTGAAGTAGGCCCAGGGCTTGGGGCCGGGGGCGTAGCGCTGATACGTCGAGTTGATGGTCCATCCAGCGGACGTGACGGCTTCAACGGGGTCGCGCGTGAGGTGACAACCATCGGCG
>CALAYR010000104.1 GCA_937894805.1 uncultured Acidimicrobiaceae bacterium
TGAGTGGGGGCCTCGTAGTCGTCGCCTCCCGCGTGGCTATTTCGCTAGTTGCTTTCACTTCTACTGAGACTTCTAACGCCATCGTGTTGGGGGTCCTAGCCGCGTCGCTTACAGGCGAACTCTTTGCGACTTGGCGCCTCGGCCTCCATGCGGCCGCCAGCGCAGTGGCCACGATTGAGGGCCTCGAGGCTCGGGGTGAAACCAGTGAGCGGGAACGCGGCGGAGAGTCGTGGCCCACCAACGTCACCGAATTCAATGTTCAGGACATCTTTGCCTGCACGCCGGGTAGTCGAATCGCCGTGGTGGGACCTTCGGGTTCAGGTAAGTCGACCTGGCTGCGCGGAGTGGCGAACCTGGAGCACGCCGGTGCCACCATGCTGGCCAACTCGACGTATCTCAACACGCTGTCGGAGAATGAACTCCGTAAACACGTTGGCTATGTGCCCACTGAGCCACACTTTCTCGGCACCACTCTCGTCGATGAACTGACCCTCGGTCGGACGAATCTCGCGCCGTGGGAGCCACTCGCTACCGCGTTCGGACTCTCGACCGACCTCAGTGTGCGCCCATCGGAATGCTCACGTGGCGAACGACACCGTTACGCCCTCGTTCGAGCCATGGTGGCAGAACCAGAGCTCCTGCTGCTCGATGAACCGACGGCCGGGCTCGGAAACGATGAGCGCCAGCTGCTCATTAGTGCTCTTTGGGCGGGCAAGGCCACCCTGGTTATCACGACGCACGATCCCGACCTGATCGCCAAATGCGACGTGGTCATTCCCGTCGAAGCCTTTAGAGGTTGATTGTCTGCATCCCCGCCGGGTAGTAGCGGTCGCCGGCCACAGCGTCGCGAGGCACTGCCGCGGTGAGGGCCACCACATCACTGGCACTCAGCACTACATCGTTGGCCGCCAAGTTTTCAGCGAGCCACGTACGGCGTTTCGTGCCCGGGATAGGCACGATGTCATCACCTTGGGCCATGACCCAGGCGAGGGCCAATTGGGCCACCGTTACGTTCTTCTCCGCGGCGATAGCGGCAAGGGCCACAATCAACTCAGCGTTCTTCTGACCGTTCTCCCCACTGAAGCGAGGTTGGAACTTGCGGAAGTCCAGCTTGTCGGTCGGATTTCGCACCGCATCATTGGTTGTGAGGAAGCCACGTCCCAGCGGGCTGTAGGCCACAAACCCGATGCCGAGCTCACGACATGTAGCCAAAACCCCATCTTCGGGGTCTCGAGTCCACAGGGAGTACTCCGACTGAATCGCCGTTACGGGATGCACGGCGTGGGCGCGGGCGAGCGTCGCGGCCGATGCTTCCGAGATGCCGAGGTGGCGAACCTTGCCGGCGTTGACGAGCTCCTTCATGGCCCCCCAGGTCTCTTCGACGGGCACGTTGACGTCCACGCGGTGCTGGTAGTAGAGATCGATGTAGTCAACGCCGAGACGACGGAGCGATGCCTCGCAGCTCGCCCGTACGTAGTCGGGCTGGCCGTTGACGCCGAGAAACTCGCCACCCTCGCCACGCTGGTTACCGAACTTGGTGGCGAGCACGACCTCACCACGGCGATTGGCAATGGCCCGGCCGACGAGTTCCTCGTTGATAAAGGGGCCGTACATGTCGGCCGTGTCTAAGAAATTGCCTCCGGCATCGAGGTAGGCGTGAATCGTGGCCGTGGACTCTTCGTCGTTTCTGGTTCCGTAGAACTCACTCATACCCATGCAACCCAAGCCCTGCTTGGAGACTGAAAGGCCCTGTCCTAACGTACGAGATTCCATGCTTTCCCCCTTGATGTTTGTGAAGACTCTCACACCTTACGGCCCCAAATAGTAGGAATTGGACTTGGAACTTTGACGTCCAATTCGCTAATGTCTCACCATTGGCTGGGGGGGCCATAAACATCACGCCCCGCTTTGGCTCTCGAGTCGAAGCGGGGCGTTTGATGTTTCTCGGTAGGCTCGAAGC
This sequence comes from uncultured Acidimicrobiaceae bacterium, assembly GCA_937894805.1. GTDB lineage: Bacteria > Actinomycetota > Acidimicrobiia > Acidimicrobiales > RAAP-2 > RAAP-2. The sequence continues at coordinate 1,961 of CALAYR010000104.1, forward strand.
AATTAATCGAAAGGCCCGCCATGGATCGCGTCCGCACCCCTGAAGATCGCTTCGCCAACCTGCCCGACTTCCCCTTTACCCCTCACTACGTTGAGGTCACGGATCCCACCGGTGGCGCACCTCTGCGCATGGCCTACATCGACGAGGGTCCCCGCGACGCCCGAGAGGCGGTTCTGCTCCTGCACGGTGAGCCCACATGGTCCTTTCTCTATCGCAAGGTGATTCCCGTTTTGGTGGCATCGGGCTACCGCGTCATTGCCCCCGACCTAATCGGTTTCGGTCGCAGCGACAAGCCGGCTTCCCGCGCGGAGGTTTCCTACGCCCGTCTCGTTGAATGGACCCGCGAGGCCCTCTTCGACCACCTCAACCTCTCCAACCTGACTGTCTTCGGACAGGACTGGGGCTCGCTGGTGGGTCTCCGCCTCGTAGCCGAGCACTCTGAGCGGTTTGCCCGAGTCGCGATCGGTAACGGTGGCCTGCCCACCGGTGAAGAGCGAATCAGCGAAGCCTTCTTGGCCTGGCAGACCTTCTCTCAGACCGTTCCTGAAATGCCCGTCGGTGCGATTGTTGGTGGAGGCTGTGCCACCAAGCCCAGCGATGACATCATCGCGGCCTACGACGCACCATTCCCGGATGAGACCTTTAAGGAAGCGGTTCGCATCCTGCCGACCCTCGTCCCGACGAGCCCTGAAGACCCCGCGCACGACGACCAGGTGCGTGCGTGGGACGTTCTGCGAACCTTCACCAAGCCGTTCCTCACCTGCTACTCCGACAAGGATCCCATCACCAAGGGTGCCGACGCCAAGTTTCTCCGCGAAGTACCTGGCACCAACGGACAGGCTCACACCACCATTGTTGATGGTGGTCACTTCCTCCAAGAAGACGAAGGGGCCCAGCTCGGTGCAGTGCTGGCGAATTTCATCGCCACCACGAACTAACTGCGCGTCGAGCGCATCTCCACCAACGTCCGGGCCGGATACCCATCTAACCCGGGGCGCCAACCTTCGCGAATCTTGGTGGCGCCAATGCTGTCACTGGCCCACAAGTGACAGGTATTCGTCAGCCAACTGTCGGAGTCCTCTTTGACCGTGCGGCTAATGCCGGCTGCCCCGCCCTGGCGTGATGACGAAGAGGCCATGGCCTGAATAACCACTGGCCCAATCGCCCGGGCCAAGAACTCCAAGTGAGTGCACCCCCGCTGGCGACCGAGTCGTTCCTGCACTGACTTATTAAAGCCTCGGGTCACCGAGAGGCCAATCAGATTTCGAAAGGCGGGCTCAATAGCGACGCACTCCATGTGAGGGGTGCGGTGCATTTTGGCGTTGGCGTTAGTCACCACGAACGTCCGGCGGTCGACTTCGACGTCCAGCGTCATGCCGTGGACGTCTCGCACCAGCTCCTCGCCGTCGGCCCAGGGTCGTTCGTCCGTCAGGGTGGCGTTGATGAGATAGGAGTCGTCGGTATCGAAACTCTCAATGATGATGGTGCGTCGGTGGGTGGGGATTGGTGAACTCACCGCTCTAGTTTGCCCGAAACGCTAGGGGCGAACGTTGTACCCAATCAAGGAAGGGCGGCCGGCCACGGTCGTAATTGAAGTCATCGTCGCATTATCAAGGCGAATGCGCCACGCCACCGTGCCAGGAACACCCAGGGCCCATGCCACGGACGCCTTCACCGGTGAAACGTGACTAAAGATCACCAGGTGTTCCGAGGGGCTCGCAATCAACTCTCGCTCCTTTTCGGCCAGTTCGTTCAACCGTTGCCCGACGCGCAGATCTACATCGGCCATGGATTCCCCACCGGGCACGGGCCATTCGTGGTTCTCCTGGAGCGATCGCCACGTGGTGGCACCAACGTCACGAAACAGTTGTCCGTCAAGATCGCCGTAGTTCATCTCGATGAAGGCGTGGTCGAGTTCCGCCTCGAGATGAGGAATGGCCAATGCCGCGGTGTGCCGAGCACGGGAAAGTGGCGAACTGATGACACGCTTCGCACTGCTCAGCGCCGCTTGTAGTCGTTCGGCTTGCGCCCGGCCCTCGTCGGTGAGCGCCACGTCCATATGGCCGACCAAGAGTCCATCCCGGTTCGCCGTGGACTGTCCGTGCCGGACCAGGATCAGCATGACGGTAGGAGGAGTCGTGAACACTCCGGACAGACTGGGAATATGTCGGCCGGTGCATTGCGCCAGCGCTCCAGGTCGAGTGGCACCATGGCAATCCGACACCCTCCGCAACGACCACCTTCGACATCGACGGCGGCCGCATCACCGACGCGAGCGTGTACCTGTTCGTAGGAGGAGCGCAACGCCACGGGGAGGGCATCCACCAGCGGTGTTCTCTCGGCCAACTTGGCGGCAATGTGTTCTTCAATCGCCAGCCGACCGGCTGCGACGGCGGCGGTTAGTTCGCCCCGGCGCGCGAGTAGGGGCTGTCCAGCCGCCTTTATCTCCTGCTCCTGGTCTTCAAAAGGTTCCAAGAGCTCCAAAATCTCGAGTTCTTTGGTTTCCACATCGTCCAGCTTTTGCGATAGCACCGCAATCTCACTAACCAACGTCGCGAGATCACGCGCGCCACTCGTCGATGCGTCCAGCGTGGCCTGGAGCGTCGCCTTGCGTTGTGAGAGAGATTCGCGCAGAGTGTCAACTTCATCTCGTTGGACAATGAGCGGTGCTCTATCGGCCGTGAGCTGTTTGAACTCTTGAGTCAGTGCCCGCAGATGCTCTTCCACCTGGGCGAGCTCTTGGGCTTCCGGTAAATGTGCGAGTTGATGGCGGAGCGAGGCGGTAGCGGCGTCCACAACTGCGAGGGAACGCAGGGTGCTGGCAATCTCCATATGGGTAGTTTGCCAGAGATTGCGAAACGCTAGGCGCGCAGGTCGCCGCCGAAGAAGGTGCGGGCGTAGCCAGCCACCTCGACGTTGCGTTCAAAGAGCCGGGAGTACATAACTCCACCACGGGCCGACGCTTGGCGAACTGAAAGCGTCGGCATCCCGGAGCGGTTGGCCCACCACGGTGCTACTGAGCACATGGCAGAGCCCGTTACGGGGTCTTCAGCCAGACCCAGACGGGGCGCAAAGACTCGAATTGATGCATCGACCTGGGGACCGCCTTCGCATACCGCAATAACGATGCTGCTGGGAACCAGAAAGAGCGACATCGGATCGACCATAAGGCCGCACAGAGTGTCATAGTCCTTTACAACGGCCAGAACACTTTGCGCACCGGCCTGATAGACCTCCGACACCTCGCCCAGGGCGCCGTTGAGAACCGAGGGCTCCAGTGGCTCTAAGTGAGACCGGGGAAGGTCGACCCCAAGCAGCCCGTGTTGGAGTCGCCGGCCCGAGAGCACGCCGGCCCGCGTCTGAAAGTAGAACTCTCCATCGGGCACGCCGAGTTCGGTGAGCAGTACATGGAGAGTCGCCAGCGTGGCGTGCCCGCAGAGATCAACTTCCACCGTTGGGGTGAACCACCGAAGTGACCAGGTGTCACCAACGCGACGGACAAACGCCGTTTCCGAAACGCCGAGCTCAAAGGCAATCTGCTGTAAGTCGTTATCCGCTACAGGCCGTTCCAGGAGGACGACTACAGCGGGGTTCCCCCGTGCGGCGTCACCGGTGAAGGCGTCGACCCACCAAATGCGGTGGCCAAAGGTTGAACCGACAGATTCCATCCCTATCAGATTGCCACAGTTCGATGGCAAACCGGCGTAGGGTGCTCACGTGCTTGTCGCTACCGCAAACATTCACGCTGGCGTCGATGGCTACGGACGGCGGACCAACGTAGTCTCCGAGCTTCTGGAACTTCACGCCGACTTGCTCTTCGTACAGGAACTGTGGCGTGGTGACGCCGAGGATCAATTCTCGCTGCTGCGGGAACGGCTGAAATTAC
>CALAYR010000105.1 GCA_937894805.1 uncultured Acidimicrobiaceae bacterium
CGATACAGAGTGTTTCCATAGTGACAGCGGAGTTCGCGGAGTTCACCCTTGACCTGACTGCTGTGAGGAAAAGGCAGAGGTGGATCCTTGGGCGAGAGCATGTTGAGTCTGTCAATTTGGAGGTCTAGAGACGCTTGATCTTTCGGAGAAAGCTTCTCGATAAATTCATTGACTGGTTCGGTGCCATCAGTCTTTCGGAAATACACCGCCTGCATCTTTGCCATAGCGTCAAAATACTTGAGCTATTGAGAGAGTTTGTCGACGCACCTTTGGCCAAGGTTCTTAGATTGCATCGAGCTTGGAAGCCAACAAGTTGTCTCTGTCAAGCGTTGAGTGCTGGTATCGAAGGGCTGCATCGGGTGAGGCGTGGCCGGCTCGCCGCATGAGTTCTGCTGTGGTTGCGCCTGTGGCGGCGGCGAGGGTGAGACCGGTGTGTCGTAGATCGTGGAAGTGAAGGTCGGTGCGCCCTATTGATTCTCTGGCCATATGCCACGCGCGCTGAAAAGCCATGGAGGAAATTGGCGAACCGTCTCGACCGTTGATCAGAAATGAATCTGGAGTGTTATCGGTGAACTCGGAGAGGTGGAGTTCTAGGTCGGTCATCATGCGCTGCGGAATAGTGATCTTGCGCTTGCCCGCGGCGGTCTTAGGTCTCTTAATTAGTGCTTCGCCTCTGGTGAGGAAGGTTCGACTGCGAACAATATTGACTGTTCGTTCTTGGAGGTCAAAGTCTCCACGCTGGAGTCCGAATATCTCCCCGCGTCGCATCTGGCACCAGACGGCGAAGTCAATCATGATCTGCAGCCGCTGGGGCATGGCTTCTCTCATGAGGTGAACTTCTTCGACGGTGGCGATTGGTCGTTCCGGGGCGTGTTCTTGACCGGCCCCCCTAACTCGGCAAGGTGAGGCGTTGAGAAGTTCATCTTCGACTGCTGTTTTCATAATGGTGGAGAGCAGGCGATAGGCCTTAGAGGCAGTGCTGATGTGTTTACTGGCGTGGGTGCCGTGCCATTTACGGACCATGGGGGGACTGATCTCCTTCAGCTCTCGTTGACCGAGGTCGGGCAGGATGTACTTGCGTAAGAGGTACTCGTAGTGCTCGTAGGTGCGGGGTGAGAGATTGTGGCGGTTCTCGAGCCACTCCGTGGCGTACTCACTCAGCGTGATCATGCTCAGTTCGGGACTGATCCAGGTGCCTCTGTTTACCGAGACTTCGATTTCAGCCAGAGCCGCCTGGGCGTCGGCCTTGAAGCTGAACGTGCCGAGGGAGAAGGACTGTCCGTCGACTTTGTAGGAGGCCTGCCAGTTGCCGGACTGACGTTTACGAATAGTGCCGAAGTGGCGCCGTTCATACTGCTTAACCACGGTGTCTCCTGCGAGCCGGTCGCACCGGCACTCGTTGTTCATCGACCCAACTCTCAAGGTCACTGGTGGCGAATCGAATCTTGCGACCACCGAGGCGAACGAAGGGAATCCGGCGTTCGTGAATGAGGCGCCGGACGTAACGTTCGGAGCAGCCCAGATAGGTGGCGGTCTGGACGACGTCGAGGAGGACGGCGCCAGATTCAACTCGGGTTGCAACATTCAACGACATGTTGCACAACTGTCGTTCGGTTTGGTCGCTTGCAACACAATTTTTCTGATTAGTCATTGGATCTCCTTGCTAGTTGGGTTGATGGACATTGATAAGGGGACGTGAGACCGGCAATTGGTGAAAAAGGGCGGTATTTTCTGGGGGATATGCGACTGAAGCGGACAGTTCTTGGGGTGGTTGTCCTGCTGAGTTTCTTGGGTGCTGAAGTTGCCAGTGCCGCTACGGCCCGGCGCTTTGCCGAAGTCACCGTTGCTCGAAGCTTTGAGATCTCGATCACCAATCCGGCGACTGGCGTGAGCATCCCCAGCGTGCTGCTGGTTCGTTCCGTCAGGCTCGATACGAAATCGCCTGACGGAAGTGGCGTTGACGCTCCCGCGGGAAAGCTCTTTTTGTCGATCAAGTGGAGCAGTGGCCCGGTGCAGCGCGCGTCCGGCGATCCCTTGTGGGGCACCTTCTATTCGGGGCTGACGCCGATCGCGACCCCAGCGCTGAACTACGTCACCGGTGGCAAATCGTTCCCCTCGGTGCGGGTCAATCCAGTCGATCAATCCAACAACCCGAATGCCGACACCAACGACGGTTTGGTTGACGCGACGTATTACTTCTTGGTTCCCGCCTCCAATCGGGCGGGAACCTTGGTGCTGAGCCCGACTCGAACGATTGGCACGCCGTATGTGGGATTCACCGGTGGGACTCCCGTCTCGCTGCAGGTGGGCGGGCCCACCCGCATTGCCATTCATTTTCCAAAGACCCTGAGTAGTAGTGGGTCGTCGGTGGTGCCGACTGGAGGTACGTCGAGTTCGGCTGCTCCGTGGGTGGTGCTGGCTGTGGTACTCGCGTCGGCACTTCTCCTGCTGGTTCGTCGCCGAAGCACAACCGTGACCCCAGAGCTGCCAGCGGCCACTGTGCCAACCCCGGCCACTCCCGCTCGATACTCGTTCACCCCAGCGGTCATTGACGAACCGACATCGGAGCCCGCCGAGCCGATTTCGGAGCGCCAGGTCGTGCGCATCAACGTGCTCG
>CALAYR010000106.1 GCA_937894805.1 uncultured Acidimicrobiaceae bacterium
GTCGATTCGTCATCGTTCTACTTTCTTCAGAATTGCGAGGTAGCCGCCTTCGCCGTAGCGCAGCCAGTGTGCGACGCGAGTGACGGTTGCGGTGGAGGCTCCGGTCTGGCGAGAGATCTCTTGATACGAGACACCTTCGTTTACGAGACCGGCTACCTGGAGTCTTTGACCCATGGCATCGAGTTCGGCAACCGTGCAGAGATCACGGAGGACACTCTTCATCTGGTCCACCGAGTTCACGCCCACGAGCGCCTCAGCGAGGTCGTCGAAGCGACGGGCCGTGAGGCCCTCGTCGGTCGCCGGAGATACTTTGCCGCTGGTCATATCACTATGTTAGCGTGCTACTATGGCAGAGTGCAAGTCATCCCTGCTGTCGACGTCCTCGGAGACGATGCCGTTCGCTTAGAGCGCGGTGACTACGACCGCGTACTGTTCCGACAGCCGCTGGAAGAGTACGTCGCCCGGGTACTTGCTGCCACGGAACCAGATCTGCTCCATATTGTCGACCTTCAGGGAGCTCGTGACGGTGCCTTTCGCCTCGAAGTACTCACCCGGTGTCAAAGTGCGAGCGGGGCCACTCCCCTGCAGGTTTCGGGCGGTATCCGAACGCCCCAGCAGGCGTCAGCACTCCTTGATGCCGGGGCGACGCGACTAATCGTCGGCACGGCGGCCTTTGCGGCCCCCGACGCCATGTCACAGTTCGTCGACGCTGTCGACGCCGCTCTGGTCATCGCGATTGATGTCAAAGACGGGTTGGTGGCCACCAAGGGTTGGTTGGCCTCCTCAGGTCTGACCCCCGAAGCCGCGGTTGAGCGCTGCCTACAAGCTGGCGTCCTTCGCATCCACGCAACGGCTGTCGATCGCGATGGCACCATGGGTGGTCCCGATCTCGAGTTGTATCGGCGTCTCTGCAGCACGGGCATTGCCGTCGTGGCGGCTGGTGGCGTCCGCCACATGGCTGACGTACGAGCGCTCGAGGAACTCGGATGCGAAGCGGCCGTAATGGGAACCGCCCTCGCTCAGCAGTTGGGAATCGTCTAGTTCGTTGGCAACTTGATGGGCGAATTGGGCAATGCGGCCAGCGACCGCCACATCACACCCATCAACCAACCGCTATAGGTGTTATTGATGTGGAGTCCATCGCGGGCATACGGGATCATCTTGTTGATTACTCCCGGGCACGTTGTGCTGCAGAGCCAAGGCTTCTGATTGATCACCGCAAAGTTCGCATCGACCGCTGACTGCGTGACGGCCACGTTGGTGGGGTCATCATTGGCAGAGTTATTCGAACGAATATCGCAAACGCGGATGTCCTTCTTGTGGGCGGCGAGACAGGCGACGGGATTGGCAACACCCGGCACGGTATTTACCAGCAGTGGGAAGCCCGAAAGAAACACGAAGGAGGAAGTGGGCGAAGCGCTCTGGAGTTGCTCGAGATACTCGAGTGAGTTGTCATGGGCCAAGGTGGCGTTCTGAGACGTGCGTCGTCCATCGGCCAGTGACGCTGCCGGATTCGAGGCCACAACCACCATCGCGGGCTTCAAGGTCGCGAGGTCGCTCATGACTGCAGAACGGAAACGATTACATGCCAGCCACGGACCGGGGCGATTAGGAACGTTGAGGTACGTCAGTTCACCAGTCTGTGCCACGCAGCCCGGTTTCGCGAGGACCACCAATCGCCAACCAAGCACTTTGGCCAACTTGACGTATGTTGTTGTCCACATCACCGCACGGGAGTCACCGGTGAGCACCATTGTGTTGGCACTTCCAGCTTGGGCATTGCCAAATGTGCAGTCAGCAATCGATGGCGGGCTCGCATCGGCTTG
>CALAYR010000107.1 GCA_937894805.1 uncultured Acidimicrobiaceae bacterium
AACACCGCGCTCTACGGCCCCCACCTCGCCACTGACGGCAACATCCTGCCGATGCACGACGTTGTGGTCTTCGATGAGGCTCACGAAGTGCAGGACATCTTGGCCCGCCTTCTGGGCACCACTATCGAACCTTCCCGTATACGTGCGACCGTCGGACTCGTTCGCATGCTCCTGCCGCCGAGTCAGCGTGATGGCCTCAAGCCACTCCTCGATGCGGCCGATCGCCTGGGCGAGCACCTAGATCTGCAGATAGAACTTGGCGTCGTCGAAGGACTTTCTGACGAGACCACGCTGGAACTCGCCTCCATTGCGGCCGCCCTCAACGGTCTCCAGGACGCCATGAAGCCGTCGGGCTCGGACTCCGGTGGCGAAGTTAAGCGCATCCGTGCGAATCAAGCGGTCACCCACCTACTCGGCGACCTCGACCGCATCCAAAAGCTCGGCGCCGATGAACTGATTTGGATTTCCCGCGAGGGAAGCGAGGCCATCATCAACTTGTCGTTGATCACTGTTGGCGAGCTACTACGAGACTCCCTCTGGCCCTCCGTGACGGCCATCTTCACCTCGGCCACGATTCCTGACACTTTGTCCAAGAACTTGGGACTGCCGAGCGACAATACCGACAAGCTCACCGTTTCGAGTCCCTTTAACTATCCCGAGAACTCATTGCTCTACGTCGCCAAGCACTTACCGGACCGCAAAGAAGAGTTGCAGTACACCCCCGCCATGCTGGAGGAACTCGTTCACCTCATCAATGCCGCGGGCGGGCGAACACTGGCGCTCTTCACCAATAAGAAGTACATGGAGGCCACCGCCGCCGAAGTCGCTAAGCGCATCAAGACGCCCGTGCTCGTTCAGGGATCACGAGCGAAGGCGACGTTGCTCGAGAAGTTCCGCGATGACGAATCGGCCAGCCTCTTTGCCGTGGCCAGTTTTTGGCAGGGCGTGGATGTTCCCGGTAAATCGCTCTCGCTGGTCACCATCGATCGACTTCCCTTTCAACCACCGACCGATCCCGTGGGTAAGGCTCGCCGCGAGCGGGCCGGTGACCGTGGTTTCTATGAAGTCGATCTGCCGCGCGCCACGATGATGTTGGCTCAAGGAGTCGGGCGATTGATTCGCTCCGCGGAAGATCGAGGGGTGGTCGCAGTCTTCGACAATCGCCTCGCCACGGCTTCCTATCGTCACCAGATTCTCAAGCGTCTGCCGCCAATGAAGCGCACCATTGATCGCACCGAGGCCGAAGCCTTCCTCGAGACGATTTAGAAGTAGTGCTCACCGAGCTCGTCGCTCCACTCTGGAGTCACGAGCGGTCCTTGCGGCCCCGACCAAGAAAAGACCGGCTTGATATCGAGGACCGGCGTGCCGTCGATGGCGTCGAGCCCCGTCACCGTCACCGTACGTTCACGAACGGCGACGATGGTGGCGATTGAACTCAAGAGCCGGTTGGGACGATCCTTGTTACGTTGGGCAAAGATGCCCAGTTCGGGCCATTCAGGATTACCGCGGGGACGACGACTCCACGGTGCCGGGGGAACGTCGCTCGCACGGTCAGCCAAGAAGAGGATCTCAATGTGGCTAAATGTCTCGAGCCCGGTAATGGAGGCTGCGGGCACATCGTCGAGGAGTTCGATGGTTGACGTAATGCTGTTCCACTGATCGTCAATCGCTTCAGTTCGACTGTTTCGAACCACCGCCACGGGACGAACAGCAAATTCCACTAGTACCCGAATCGGTCCAGCATCTCGTCGCGACCCTGCCAGCCGGGCTCGACACGGACGCGTAGCTCCAAGAACGTACCCTCGGGCATCTGCTTGCGAACTTCGGTGCCGACGTCTTTAAGGACGAGACCGCCCTTGCCAATGACCATGCCTTTTTGAGAGTCCCGCTCGACCAAAATCTCGACGGTCACATTGGGGAATTCGTACTCAGCGACTCGGCAATGCAGTGAGTGGGGAATCTCCTCACGCATCTTGCGGAAGAGTTGTTCGCGAACCAATTCCGCGATGTAGTGCATCTCCGAAACGTCGCTAACTTCGTCTTCGGGGTAGAAGAAGGGGCCCTCGGGCATCCGAGCGGCGACGAACTCAACGAACTCTGGGACCCCTCGACCGATCTTGGCGGAGAGGGGAAAGTACTCGACACGCTTAGCGGCCTTTTGAGCGCCCAGCTTCTCAGCCAGCTCGTCGATGACCACCGTGGCGGCCAGCAAGTGCTTGGCAATGTCTTCGTGGGCCGTGCGGTCGATCTTGTTGACCAGCACGATGGGCATCGGCCCGTGTTCGCCGGCCGCCTCCAACATGGCTGACAGCACTTGGCGGTCGCCGGGACCGATTTCCCCACGAGCTTCAATGACACCCACCACCATGTCGACACCCGACGTCGATGCCCGCGCCGTGTTGTTCATTCGCCCGCCGAGAGACGACTTCGGGCGGTGAATACCGGGCGTGTCAACGAAGATGACCTGCACGTCGCCTTCCGTCCAAATTCCACGGACTTGATTACGTGTGGTGTGCGGTGTCGACGAGGTGATGGAGACCTTGGCTCCCACAATGGCGTTGAGCAGCGTTGACTTGCCAACGTTGGGTCGGCCGAGAATGGCGACAAAGCCGGAGCGGGTCACGACTCGTCTGCGATGAGTTCGATTGAAACCTGTTCAACGCGGTGGCGGTCCATCTTGTCCACCGTAATGGTGTATTGACCAACCTCAAAGACGTCACCGACCTCTGGTACGTCGCCCGACAAATCCAACACCAGTCCGGCCACGGTGTCGTAGCTACCCATCGGCAGGGCCATCTTCATTCGATCATTCACGTCTTCAATATTGAGACGAGCGTTGACGATACGGGGCCACGGCAGGGGCTCTTCCTCATCAACTTCAATTTCGACGGCCTCTTCGTCGTGCTCATCAATGATCTGACCAACAACTTCCTCGAGGACGTCTTCCAGCGTGACGATGCCGGCCGTAGAACCGTATTCGTCCACGACAATGAAGAGATGGGTCTTAGAGCCGCGAAACTCCTTAATGAGGGTGTCCACCTTGCGAGTTTCCGGTACGAAGGTTGGCCCATTCATCTTCAGTTCAGACAGGGCCTTGGCGCCATTGCCCTTCTTCAGTTCCTTCAAGAGCCAGCGCAAGTTGACAACACCCACGATGTCGTCGATGTCCTCACCGAGAACGGGGAACCGGGTACGACCTTCACTCACGGCGTAATCGAGGACTTCTTGAACGGTCTGCTCAGACCTGACTGTCAGCATGTCAATACGGGGAATCATGATTTCTCGAACGATGGTCACGCCCATGAGCAGCATGGAGCGAATGAAATCTCGTTCTGAACGATCGATGGAAGCGTCCGAGTGAGCCACTGACGCCATGGCGATGATCTCTGATTCAGTGACCTTCTGACCGTCTTCGACGCTTCCGAATGGCCGCAGCACCGCGTGGGCCAAGCTCAAGAGCACGAAGGAGATCCACTTGATAGGCCAAAACTTCAAGATGATTTCAATGATGGGGGCCGCGAAGAGAGCGGAGGAGTCTGAGTGCATTACCGCAAAGTTCTTCGGGATGGCCTCGAATATCACGAAGATGACCACGACTTCCAACACGGTCGCCACAATCAACCCGGCGGCGCCAAACTGGTGCTCGGCGAGGACGCCGACCAGCGTTGCGGAAACTAGCTGGCAGACAAGGATTAACAGCAGCAGCGGATTAAGGAACTTGTCCGGCGAACTCGCGAGTCGCTCTAGCGCGGCCGCTCCGCGCAGCCGTTCGTCGTGCAGAGCCGCCGCCTTGGAACGCGACATACGCACCAGGGCCGTCTCAGCCAGGGCGAAGAAGCCCGACAACGACAGTAGGGCGATAACCGTAACCGTCAAGGCGGTATCGGTTGATTTCCAGGCAGCTGCAATCACTTAACAATCCTTAGGCGATAGTGACGTTTCAAAATCTCTTGTTCACGAGCTTCCATGCGCTCGGCCTCATCATCTTCCATGTGGTCCCAACCGAGCAGGTGAAGAACTCCGTGGACCACAAGCAAGGCAATCTCGTCATCGAAGGTGACCTCGTGCTCGACGGCATTGCGCTCAGCCACACTGGGACAGATGACGATGTCGCCAACGAGCTGGGGAATCATCGGAGCGATTGGCTCTCCTGGTCCCGTGCCGCCCGAATCAGGGAATCGACCACTCTGCAGCGGTTCGTCGTCAATCGGGAAACTCAAGACGTCGGTGGGGCCGCTCTTGCCCATGAACCGTTCGTTCAGATCAGCGATTGTTGGTTCGTCCGAGAAAATCAGAGAAACTTCCACGTCGCCCCGGACGCCTTCTTCACGAAGCGCAGCCTGGGCCAGTGCCGACCAGCGCTCGAGGTCCATCACAATGTGATCTTGTTCGTCACTTACGAAGAGGTCAATGGTCATGAGGAGTGGCGGTCATATGCGGCGACGATGTCGGCCACAATCTTGGCACGAACGACGTCCCGAGCAGTGAGATGCACAAAACTGACGTCCGGGACACCGGCCAGGATTTTCTCGACCAGCGTCAAACCGCTGCGTCCGCCACCTAAGTCGACCTGAGTGAGGTCGCCTGTCACCACAGCCTTCGAGCCGTAGCCAATGCGAGTGAGGAACATTTTCATCTGTTCCGGCGTCGTGTTCTGCGCTTCGTCCAGGATGATGAAGGAGTCGTTCAAGGTGCGACCCCGCATAAAGGCGAGCGGGGCTACTTCGATAGTGCCCTTCTCCATCAGACGCAACGTTCCATCGGCCCCCAGCATCTCGTGCAATGCGTCATAGAGCGGTCGCAGGTAAGGGTCGACTTTGGCCATGAGGTCACCCGGCAAGAATCCCAACCGCTCCCCCGCCTCTACGGCCGGTCGCGTCAGGATGATGCGCTGAACCTGTCGGTGCTGGAGCGCTTGAACGGCGGCAGCCACGGCGAGATAGCTCTTCCCCGTTCCGGCCGGACCAATACCAAAGGTCACTGTCGAACTGCTGATGGCGTCGCTGTAGCGCTTCTGGCCGGCCGTGCTCGGACGGATGGCTTTGCCCTTGGCTCCGCGCATGACTTCGTGCCGGAGCACCTCGCTGGGGCGCAGGTCGTCCAAGACCATGTCGACGGTGCGACCGATCTTGGTGGCATCAAGTGATTGGCCGCTCTCGAGTAGCAGCACAAGCTCATCAAAGAGACGGAGGACGCGAGGAGCGTCAGGTCCCGTTACGGCAATCTGATTGCCCTGAACGCGTATCGCCACAGCGGGGAATGCTGCTTCAATAACACGCAGGTACTCGTCTCGGGGGCCCAGGAGACCCGACATCAAGTTGGTATTGGGCACGTAGGTCGTGACCGTATCGAACGTTCCGTCCGACGAAGGGAAACTCATCCGGGGGGCCACTCCATAAGACGTCCACCAATGACGTGGAGATGAAGATGAGGAACAGTCATCTGTCCATCGCGGCCCACGTTCATAACGAGACGGTAGCCCGTCTCGCGTATGCCCTTGACGTCAGCCACCTGCTGGGCCAAGAGGGCCATTTCATCCAAAATGCCGTTGTGATCACTCGGCAAGTGATCGGCACTCGTGATGTGGTGCTTAGGGATGACGAGGACGTGCACTGGCGCGGTGGGGGCGATGTCGTCAAAGGCGTAGGCGACTGCGTTTTCCGCCACCATGGTCGAGGGGATGTCTCCCGCAACGATTTTGCAAAAGAGGCAGTCGCTCATTGAATAAAGCCGTTATTGCGAACTGCGCCTTCATACGACGTCACCGCCCAGCCTTCGCCACGCAGCACGAGCAGAGTGGCGGCCACGATGGCGGCGGTCTCGCCGCGCAGCACGGTATTACCAAGGCCAATGCGGGCCTGGTTCTGCGGCCACTCATCGGCTGCCCAGCCACCTTCGGGTCCAATAGCGATCGCCCGAACACCACGAAGCGATCCGGTAGTACCTGGTTCAGCTACGGCGACATCGAGGGGAACGTCACTCACGTTCACGGGGTCCTTGATGACAATGTCGTAGGTCCGGCGACATTGACCACTCGACTCTTCGGCAATCCGGCGCCAGCGATCAAGGATCTTGTCGCGGTGCTCGCCCTTGAACTTGACTGACATCTGGGCGGAGATCACTGGGGTAATGCTCGTAACGCCGAGTTCGACCAATTTGGACACGGCCAGTTCGGACTTATCGCCCTTTAAGGGCACGAGGAACAGTTCCGTCGGGTACGGCTCCGGATCCACTTCGACTTCCGAAGTGCGGGTGATGACCTTGTCGCCAACAGTGGCGAAGGCCCACTTGCCCTGGCCATCGGTCACGACTATTTCCTCGCCCGCGTCGGCGCGGAGCACCTTAAAGAGATGGTGAGCATCGTCTTTGCTCAGCACGGGAGTCGTCACGTCGGCGACGCGCATTTGTGTCAACGCATCAACGCGTCGCTCGAAATCCTTGAGACTCATTTCTTGCTCGCCTTCTTCCGTGAGAACAGCCCGTGTGCCGCCTCAGCTACATCTTCCCCCCGCGCCGCCGCAAACTCGCGGAGGATGCTTTCGGCATTCTGGTCCAAGTCTGATGGAACCTCAATCGCCAGGTGGACATAGAGATCGCCCCGTCCGCGGTGTCGCATATGAGGAACGCCCTTTTCACGCACTCTCAGGATGGTTCCGTGTGCGCTACCCGGCGGAATGGTGACGACTTCGTCATCTTCCAGCGTCGGGACAGTGACCGTGCCACCGAGGACGGCCTGGGTGAACGAGATGGTGGCCTCGTGGTGAAGGTCATCACCATTGCGCTCAAAGCGGTCGTCGTCTTCGACGAGCAGGTGCACAAAGAGCGTTCCGTTGGGGGCGCCGCGCTGGCCGGCGGGGCCGTAACCACTGAGTCGCATCGTCGAACCGTGTTCGATACCCGACGGCACGGCGATCGTGATCGTCTTCTTTTCGTTCCGGCGTCCTTCGCCGCGACACTCGGTGCAGGGCTTTTCAAACGTGCTGCCGTATCCGCTGCACGCGTCACAGGGTGAGGCCGTAACCATCTGACCGAGCATGGAGTTGCGTACCCGTCGCACTTGACCGGCACCACCACAGGTACCGCACGTCTTGGCCGATGTACCGGGCGCGGCTCCCTTGCCTTCGCAGTGCGAGCAAGCGACCGGCAGTGTGACTGTTACATCTCGGCTGATTCCGAAGGCCGCTTCGTGCAACGTGATGCGGAGTGAAACTTCGGCGTCGGGACCGGGCTGGGGACCACTACGACGTTGTCCGCCACCGCCGAAACCTTGGAAGAACATGTCGAAGAGGTCCTGCACGGAGCCACCGTCGAAGCCGGGTTGGCCATTGACGTCCGAACCAAAGCGGTCGTAGTGGGCTCGCCGATCGGGATCGGAGAGAATTTCGTAGGCCTGAGAGATTTCCTTGAAGCGGGCTTCGGCTTGAGCATCCCCGGGATTGGCATCGGGGTGATATTGCCGAGCTAGTCGTCGGTAGGCCTTCTTGAGATCATCGTTCGAGACCGAACCATCAACTTCGAGTAGTTCATAGAGATTGGGACTAGCCACGCTGGGCCTCCACGCTCAGACGACCTGCGAGCTGCTCAGAAACGACATCGGCCGCGGCAATCGCTTCGCCGTACTTCATGCGTGTCGGACCTAGGAGCCCGACCGCACCGGCGTTCTGACCGTCAATCGTTAACGGGGCCACCACGACAGCACACTCGGCCAGAGGTAGATAGCCGTGTTCGGAACCAATTGAGACCGAGGCGCCACGCTGGAGTAGATCCTTAAAGAGCGAGACGATCACGAGTTGCTTTTCCAGTACATCCAACACTTGACGCGTTGTCTCCAGCGTGTCGAAGGAGTCGGCCACTTTGGCAGTGCCTCCCACAAAGACCTGCTCACCCTCGGCGTCGGCCGCTTCGTTCCAGATTGCCTCGACGGCGTGACGTACGAGTCGGGCTGGGTTGCTTTCCACGGCCGGGAGCTCAAAACGATCGCGCACGGTCGTCCCGATGAGGAGCGCCTTGAGCTGCTGGGCCGCATCGGAGACATCTTGGGTGGACACATCAAAGTCGAGCGAGACGTTCAACTTCTGAACGTCCATATCCGACATCGTGAGGACAATGAGAATGCGCCGTTCACCAAAATCAACGAGGTGGGCATCGCGAACGGTGGTGTTGATATGGCCGGGACCAACGATCACGGCCGGGTACCGCGTGACATCGGAGAGCTTGGTGGAAATCTGTTCGTAGACCGACTTCAGTTCACCCTGCACCGAGCCGATGAACGTGCTGAGCTGCTGAACCTTGGGCGGCGACAACTTGCCACGCCCGAGGTGGTCGACAAAGTAGCGGTAACCCTTCTCGGTCGGCACGCGACCGGCCGACGTGTGGGGCTGGTGGAGATACCCGGACCGTTCCAGTGCCACCAGCTCACTGCGAATCGTGGCCGGTGAGGCCGAAATACCGGCCGAGTCGTGAATTGTCTGCGATCCAACGGGATGGGCCGTGTCGATGTGGGCCGTAACGACGGCGGCCAAGACGGCGGCCTTGCGAGCATCCATGTCATCGGCTGATTCTGGTGTGGTGAGTGGGGCGCGGCGAGTCACGGATCCTCCTTCTGGCAGTCAATCCTACCGAGTGCCAGAGAAATCGTGCTTACTGAATCCCGGCGCCATTGAGGGGAATTGGCCCTCTCCACCACAAAACTTGGCGACTAGAGACGGTGAGCGCGAGGCGACTAGTCCTCGAGTTTGAGGGCGGCCACGAAGGCCTCTTGCGGCACTTCGACCCGGCCAATGTTCTTCATGCGCTTCTTACCTTCTTTTTGCTTCTCCAGAAGCTTGCGCTTTCGAGTGATGTCACCGCCGTAACACTTGGCGAGCACGTCTTTGCGAATGGCTTTCACCGTTTCACGGGCAATGATGCGCCCCCCGATGGCCGCCTGGATCGGCACGTCGAACATCTGACGGGGAATCAGTTCCTTGAGGCGCTCGGCCATCCGACGTCCGTAGTACTCGGCGTTGGACTTATGAACAATGGTCGAAAAGGCGTCCACGGCCGCCCCATTAATGAGGAGGTCAACTCGGACGAGCTGGCTCGTGATGTACTCACCGGGTTCGTAGTCCAAACTGGCGTAGCCCTTGGTGCGACTCTTCAGAGCGTCAAAGAAGTCAATAACGACTTCGGCCAGAGGAATCTTGTAGCGAATCTCCACTCGTTCGACGGAGAGATAGTCCATCTTGGTCATCTCACCACGACGGGACTGACAGAGATCCATGACGGCACCGAGGTACTCCGAGGGCGTGAGTATCGATATCTCGAGCATTGGCTCGTCGATGTGATCGATGCGACTGGTTTCGGGCATCTCGGTGGGGTTATCGATGTACTGCTCGGAACCATCGGTGAGATAGGCCCGATAGACCACCGAGGGGGCGGTGGCAATAATCGAGAGATTGAATTCACGCTCGAGGCGCTCTCGCACAATTTCCATGTGGAGTAGACCGAGAAAGCCGCAGCGAAAGCCAAAACCGAGAGCGTGCGAGGTCTCCGGTTCAAAGGTGATGCTGGCGTCGTTGAGTTTCAGCTTGTCGAGGGAGTCCCGCAGGTCGGGCAGGTCATCGCCGTCGATGGGGTAGATGCCGCAAAAGACCATCGGCTTGGGGTCTTGGTAGCCGTCCAGAGGCTCGGTGGCCGGCCGCACGGCGTCGGTGACGGTCTCACCGGACTTGGCCGAACCGACTTCCTTAATGCCGGCAATCAGGTAGCCCACTTCACCGGGACCGAGGGCCGGGAGGGGCAGCATCGCCGGCGTGCGCTTGCCGATCTCTTCAATGTCGTAGTTGTTGCCCGCCTGCATTAAGCGAATCTTCTGGTTGGCCCGCAAGGTGCCCTCCATGATGCGAACTGAAGAGATCACGCCACGGTACTGATCGAAGTGGGAGTCAAAGATGAGACCCCGCAATGGAGCCTCGGGGTCCCCCTGGGGTGCGGGGATACGGTCCACGATGGCGCGTAACAACTCGGGCACGCCGACACCCGTCTTGGCCGAGATGGTCAAGATCTGATCGGAGGGAATACCCAAAACTCGGTCGAGCTCCTCGCGGCAACGGTCGGGGTCGGCCGCCGGCAGGTCTATCTTGTTCAGAACGGCGACAATCTCCAAGTTGTTTTCAATGGCCTGATAACAGTTGGCCAACGTTTGGGCCTGAATACCCTGACTGGCGTCGACGAGGAGAACGGCCCCCTCACAGGCGGCGAGTGATCGCGATACTTCGTAACCAAAGTCCACGTGGCCGGGTGTGTCGATGAGGTGCAGGATGTGACCTTCGAACTCGACCCGAACGTTTTGGGCCTTGATGGTGATACCCCGCTCCCGTTCAATATCCATGGAGTCGAGGTACTGGGCCCGCATATTGCGCGAGTCGACGGCGTGCGTGATTTCCAGGATGCGGTCCGACAGCGTCGACTTGCCGTGGTCAATGTGGGCAATAATCGAGAAATTTCGGATTTTCGACTGGTCGAGCGGAGTAAAAGGAGTGGCCACGGTGGATTCAGGCTACCCGCCTATCCCTCCTGAAATATGCGTGCTCCCAGAACTGCTAGCATTTCATAGCCCGCCGGGAAGTCCGGCCTGTCGTTATTGAGGTTTTCACGTGGCGAATATTAAGAGCCAAATTAAGCGCATCCGGACGAACGAGATTTCTCGTCTGCGTAACAAGGCTGTGAAGTCAGAAGTCCGCACCCGTATCAAGAGTGCCGTGGCCGCTGCTGGAACCGAGAACGAGGAAGCGGCATTGCGTCTCGCCATCCAGCGTCTCGACAAGGCCGTCTCGAAGGGCGTCATTCACAAGAATCAGGCTGCCAACCGTAAGAGCGGCTTGATGAAGCGCGTTGCGGCTCTAAAGAACGCCTAGCGCCTACCCGCTCCCTCGCTCATTTTGGCGAGACGGGCAACCAAAATTTCCATCACCAAAGTCGGCTCGAGCGCTGTCGCCCCCTTGAGGTCGATATCGGCCTGAGCGACAAGTTGGAGTGCGCGGGCCACTCGATCGGTCCCGAGCGCGTTAAAGGTTCCCAGGAGTTTCTTGGCCGGATACTCCTTGATGCCCAATAGTGCGACTACGGCAGCGGTCGTCGCCGCTCCCGAGTTTTGCAGCTGTGCCAGGCGGAGATAGTGGCGCTGCAGAATGCCGACCACCTGCACTGGAACTCGCCCTTCGGAGTCGAGCATCCGCCGAGCCGTCTTGACGGCCTCGGCCGTGCGACCGCGATCGATGCAGTCGGTGAGGTCCCATTCGGGCACGTTGCCCAGAGCCCCGAGGTAGGGCTCGATTTCGGCGAAACCGATCTTGGTGTCGCCAAAGACGGACCACAGAGTCCGGGCGAGGGCGTCGACGCGTTCAACTTCCTCGCCAATGCGATCCATGATGGGGCCGATGGCGGCCGGATCCACGCGGAGGTTGTTGTCGCGGAGCTTCTCCTTGACGAAGGACTCCCCCTCTTTGAATCCGACGGTGGTGTCAATAGTGCGACCCACGACTTTTAGGAGAGCGTGGCTCTTCGTCGTCGTACCGGCCACGATCAGGGTTACTTCCGGAACGGGTGATTCAATCCACTTCGCGAGGACCTCAACGTTGGCCTTAGCTAGCGCGTAGGCGTTGCGAACGACGACAACTCGATGCGGCACCAAAAATGGCGGCGTGTTTAGCGCCGTCACGATGCGCTGGACGAAGCTCTCTCGTTCGTCGGGCGTCAACGTGTCGTCATTGACCGTGAAGTCCTCCAGTGCCATGGCCGGGTCGAGACCATTGAGCGTCTCGACCACGAGGGTGTGCAACGCGTCATTGACGATGATTTCGTTATTGCCGAACAGGCCAATGGCCGAATCAGTCACCGCGCACCTCGAGCAGTCGCTGAACGGCGTCACGCACCCGAACAGTGCCGGCCACGTCGTGGACCCGCAGGATTCGACAGCCCGCGGTGATGCCCAGTGCCGAGGCAGCCAGGGTTGGTTCGCGACGCTCAGTAACGGGCAGATCGAACATCGCCCCCAAAAAGGTCTTGTTGGACGCTGAAAGGAGGAAGGGATAGCCCAGTGCGGCGAACTCGGCCGAATCGCGAAGAAGTTGCAGTGACTGCCCCGCCGTCTTACCCAGGTCTAAGCCGGCATCGAGAATGATCCGGTCCGGGGCCACGCCGGCCGCTAGCGCCCGATCGCGTCGCTCCAGAAGGAACTCCCTCACCGAGGCCGTGACGTCGTCGTACTCCGGGTTGGGGTCGGCCACGCGGGGACGCAGGCGAATGTGGGTCGCCACAACCGTGGCACCGGCACGAGCCGCCACCGGCAAATAGTTGTCGTCGCCGAAACCACTGATGTCGTTACCGATAACGGCACCAACACCAAAGCAGGCTTCGGCCACCGAGGCGCGCCACGTGTCCACGCTGACGGGGGTATCGAAACGTCGGCGGAGCTCTTCGACGGCCGGCACGACCCGCTCGAGCTCTTCGGCTTCGCCAACCTCTTCACCCGGTCCGGCCTTCACGCCACCAACGTCGAGCAAATCGGCTCCGTCGAGTACTAACTGTTCAGCCCGAGCCAGAAAGGCGTCGAGATCAAAAGTGGCGGCCGGGGCGAAGAAGGAGTCCTTCGTTCGATTCAAGATTCCCATCACCAACGCTCGGTGCGTTACGTCAACGACCTGTTCACCGAGCCGCATCACGAGCGGCGCGGTCGGGACGTAGGGCTTCATTAGTACAGACGATTGGCGAGACGGCGGCGGTAGACGACGAAGCGTGGGTCTTCGGGGCCGAGCGCATCGAGGATCTCGAGCAGCTTGGCCCGATCGGCCTCATCGGCGATCCCACTCTCCAACAGTGTGTCGAGCGTGGCGTCAAGGTCACCGGCGATATCGATACCGGCCTTAGCAATGCGGGCCCGGGCCAACAGTGTGGCGAAGACCGCACTCGTGGCGTAGGGCTCCAGCAGAATGAGAACGTCTTCGAATCGATTCTCGTTCAACCAGAGCGTGGCGAGTGCCGTGAGTACATCGACGTTGGATGGATCGAGGGCCATTGCTTGGGTCAGGGAGGCTTCGTCGCCCTGAGCGATCAACGCGGCGAGTGGCGAAGAGGCGGGAGCAAACTCGGCCAACCAGGCGCGGATCTCGTTCTCCGGCTTCGCCCCGACGAACTGGGAAACAATCTTGCCCTCCACGATGGCAAAGACCGCGGGGATGCTCTGCACTTGGAAGGCTTGTGAGACGCGCTGATTGGCGTCGACATCGACCTTGGCGAGAACGACCCCACCGTTGGTTTCGTCGATGACCTTTTCGAGGATTGGTCCGAGCGTCTTGCAGGGACCGCACCATTCGGCCCACAGGTCGACAACAACGGGGGTCGTCATGGAGCGCTCCATGACCTCTTGGCTAAACGTGGCGTCAGTGACATCAATCACGACTTCAGCCTAACGGTGCGGTTCTCGAGGGGGCGGAAGTAGGGGGTGAAAATCGCAACTAATCTCGCCATCTATGAGCACAGAGGTAATGGGAATCAATCACGACCAGGTCACGACATGGATGGCGTCAAATGTCGGCGCCGTAGCCCCTCTGACGTTTGAACTGATTGCCGGCGGTCGTAGCAACCTCACCTACCGAGTCACCGACGCGACGGGCAAGCAGTTCGCGCTTCGCCGACCCCCGACGAGCCACGTCCTGCCCACGGCGCACGACATGGTTCGCGAGCACACGATTATCAGCGCCCTCTCCCCCCTCGGAATTCCCGTTGCCACTCCCCTGGGTCTGTGCGTGGATGAAGCCGTTAACGAACGTCCCTTCTACGTCATGGAGTTTGTCGAGGGCGCCATTCTTCGTGACCGGCGACAGGCCGAAGAGGCTTTCGCCCTTGGCGACCGTTTCCGCATTGGTGCCAACTTGGCGCAGACGTTGGCCCAGCTGCACGACGTTGACGTTGTCTCGGCTGGACTCGGCGACCTCGCCCGTCACGATGGCTACATCGAACGGCAGATTCGTCGTTGGCGTGGTCAGTACGAGCAGATGCACGTCGAGGGTGTCGATCACGGTGGCCTCGTCGAGAGCGTCGGCGACCAGCTCGCCGCCAATATCCCGACCCAGCAGAAGGTGGCCGTAGTGCACGGTGACTACCGCTTGGACAACACCGTCTTGAACGAACAAGGTCAGGTTCGCGCCATTCTCGACTGGGAGATTTGCACCCTGGGAGACCCTCTCGCCGATCTCGGCCTCCTGCTCGTCTACTGGGCCGAGCCGGCCGACGGCACCGCCGCCCTGCTGGGTGCGGCCCCCACGACGGCCGATGGCTTTATGACCCGCAAGGAAGTGCTGGCCGCCTACGCCCAGCACACCTCACTCGACGTCAGCCAGGTCGGTTTCTACCAGGCCTTCGGCTACTGGAAGTTGGCCTGCATTCTTCAAGGTGTCTTTGCGCGCTACAGCGCCGGGGCGACGGCCGGTGACACCGGCAGCGTGGCCGAATTTCCCAAGCACATCGCCCTGCTCGCCGAAACGGCGAAGCGCACTCTCGAGGAGGCCTAGTGGACGGCAACGAGTTCGACCGCATCCTCTACTTCAACGACCCCGTTCTGCACGAGCCCGTGCTAATCGTGGGTCTGGAGGGTTGGATTGACGCCGGCTTTGGTGCCAATGCCGCGATCAACTCCCTGATGTCGACCATGAATACCGAAATCATCGCGACGATGGAGACCGAGTTCTTTATCGATCAGCGCGCTCGTCGTCCAATCGTCCAGATCGTCAACGGCGTCACTACCAACCTCACCTGGCCCGAGATTCAAGTACATCACGGTCGTGATGGAGACGGCGCCGACGTATTGACGCTCACGGGCCCCGAGCCCGACTTTCACTGGGGTGACTTTGTTGACCTCGTTGTTGAGATGTGCGAGCGTCTGGGTGTTCGCATGGTCGTTGGTCTCGGTGCCTTCCCCGGTCCCGTGCCCCACACCCGCCCCCTACGAGTCGTGGGAACAGCACCCGCCGCGAGTGCCCACCTCCTCCACGCCGTGACGG
>CALAYR010000108.1 GCA_937894805.1 uncultured Acidimicrobiaceae bacterium
ATGTTGCCCGGACCACTGCGAATCGCTGTCGCGATCTGTGTGGCGGTGATGTCCGAGTCCTGCAACGTCGGGGCATACGTACCGGCGGCCAGGGCGTCACCACCACCGGTGATGGTGTGACAGGCGGCGCAGTTCAATGCGAAGAGATTGAGACCTTCAGCGCGACTTGCGTCCTTCGTGTTGACCACTGGAACGTAGGGGTAGGCGTTAGAAAGGGAGTTAACCCATTCGGCAATCGCCAAGCTCTGCATTGAAGTCAAACGAGATTGCTTACGTGGTGCCTGGATCGCTGTGGGATCCGCAGCGGGCATACGGCCGGAGGAGATCCAAAAGTCAATCACCGCGGGACCGAGGTCAATCAAGCTCGGATAGGCCTCGGGGTTGCCCTTGGCCAACACACCGTCAGCCTTGACACCGTGGCACGAGGAGCAGTTCTGCATGTAGAGGGCTCGGCCAATGGACCGAAGCTCGGCTGCGGTCTTACCAGTGATGGCCGATGGCGACTTGTAGGTGATCGCATCGGAGCCGTACTGCACGACGTTGCCATTCGAGTCCTTAACGGTGTTCGTGGCCGTGGGCTCACCAATGTTGGAAGCCACGCCTGACCGAGCGCCCGCCTTCTCGTCGTCAGCGGCGTGTGCGGTGACGGCAAAGACGGAGAAGGTACCGAGGAAGAGTACAAAGAGCGCTGCGAACGTGCGGCGGAAGGTGGAGAGGGTAACCATTATTTGCCTACTTCAACAAGAAGAGAGCCGAGTACAAACCGACCCAGATGACGTCAACGAAGTGCCAGTAATACGAGACACCTTGGAAAGCGGCCAGTTCACCGGCATCTCCCTCACGACCCTTCATGCGGTAGAGCAGAAGGCCCATGGCGACAAGACCAAGGAATACGTGGAGACCGTGAAGACCGGTCGTGATGTAAAACACCGAACCGTACGAGTTTGTGTACCAGCGGGTCGTCAAGTTGATCCACTCGTAGACCTGATTAGCAACAAAGACGGCACCCATGGCGATGGTGATCCAGACCCAACGCTTGGCCTTGGCACGCTGACGGTGCTCTTCGAGCCAGACGGCCCACTGCATCGTGCCCGATGACGCCACCAGGATGATGGTGAAGATGCCGGCTTGCAACGTGTCGAGTTCGGTGCCAGCTGGCGGCCAAACGGGTACGTGTGCGCGGATAGTAAACAGCGCGGCGAAGAGACCGGAGAAGAACATCAACTCCGAACCGAGCCAAATCATCACACCGATGGCCAGCATCGGTGGACGATCGTGAACGATCTTGTCGTGCTTCGCCAGACTTGGGGAGGAATTTGCCTGACTCACGACATATGTTCTACAAGGAAATGGTCCCTCTTCGCCACATTTGGGCAGAGGGACTTCGACTTCAGGAAAGACTTGGGGGTAGTTCACCGACGTGAACGACCGCCAATCGCCGTGTTGGCCGTGTCAATGAGACGTACAGAGTGCGGAGTCCTCGAGGGGTAATCGCCCCGACCGCGCCGCCACGACTGGCAATTTCGGAAGGCTCCACCACGACAACACCGTCAAATTCAAGGCCGTTAGCCCCCTCCGAGGGAATAACTACTACGTCCGCTGCTAAACCCGTTTCGAGATCGTTAGCGGGGTCAATCGCGACCACTCCGTGCTCGGCGAGCAGTGCCACAATTTCTCCCACGCGCGTGGTGGTAACGATGATTGCGATTCGACCACCGTGCACCCCTTCGAGTTCCTCGCGGGCCACCCGGGCCAGGGTCGCCCCCAGGGAGGCGGCGTCGCTGCGGACGACTCGTGGGGTGCTGCCCGCTCGTCGGACCGGTACCGGCGGCTTGAGGTCCGGCATGGCGGCGTGGAGCGTGGGCGCGGCAAATTCCAAAACCTCTTCGGGCGTTCGATAGCTGACCGAGAGATCCACGCGGCTGGGCTTCTTAGTTGACGCGAGAATTTCCATCGTCGCATCCCACGATGCGGAAGCGGCCGCCGTGGTGGCTTGCGCCATATCGCCGACGATGGTCATTGAGCCCGTCTCATTACGGCGGCCAATGACCCGCAGCTGCATCGCCGACAGGTCCTGAGCTTCGTCCACGACAATGTGTCCGTGCTTGACGAACTCTGCCTCGTCGAAATCTCGCTCCACCACGCGGGTCACCACGGTGCGCTCACGCAGAGCGGCGTCGCGGTGGTGGTCGGGCAGTTGATCGACATCTTCGAGCGTCAACTCACTGTCGACCACGCGAGAGTGTCCCCGCGGCTTCTTGCGGGGTCCCAGCAGAACTCGAGCCTCGTCGATGAGCGCAAGGTCGGCATCGGTCCAGGGGATATCGCTCATGTACTCCGAGCGAGGTCGCACCAGCAGGCTGATTTCATCGTCGGTGAGAATGTCCCGACCGGCCACGCGAAGCAGTGGCTCAGCGCCAAAAAGGTCGTGGAGTAGGTCTTGACCGGTCAGGCGGGGCCAGATTCGCTGCAGGATCTGCTTGAAGGCCGCCGTGGCACGAATCGCTTCTTCGAGTCCCCCTTCGACCTCATCAATCTCCAGGTGTTCAGCGGTGACCCCCGAGCGAGTCCGATACTGGTCGGCCAATGATCGAGCGAGTTCTCGCCCGACAACACTGCGTCGAGGATTGTGTTGACCGCCTCGACGCTTGGCTCGGTCGACAATGGCCTTGGTCTCTTCTGGGGTCACCTTCAGCACGAAACGACCGAAAGGCACATCCATGATCTTGCGCAGGGCCCGCTGGCGAGTCGCCAACGCCCGGGTAATAACTTCCTGCATCCGGATATCGCCCTTGAGCTGAGCCAGCTCGTCGGACTCTTTACCTCGGACCGCGACGCCCCGCACGAGATCGGAAACTGTCGTCAAGGTGACACCCGACTCCCCGAGCGACGGCAGTACGTTGCCGATGTACCCCATGAAGACTGGGTTGGGTCCCACCACCAAGACGCCACGCTGACGCTCCAGTGTGGCGCGGTAGGTGTAGAGAAGGTAGGCCGCACGGTGGAGAGCGACGGCGGTCTTGCCCGTTCCCGGGCCACCCTGCACCAACAAGATGGAGTTTAAGTCAGTGCGAATGATTTCGTCCTGCTCTCGTTGGATGGTGTCAACGATGTCACCCATCCGACCGGTACGTGCTCGGCCCAGCGCCGCCAGCAGTGCGGCCGGTCCGCCGAGAGCCAATCCGCCTTCGACCAGACCTTCTTCATTAAGAGCCGGGGCTGTCGCCGACGCGTCAGCCATCTCGGCCCCCTCATCAGAGAGGTACTCATCTTCGACGGAGAGGACTTGGCGATTACGAATCGAGATGTGACGCCGGCGAGTCACTCCAAAGTTCTCAATCGCGGTGGCTCGATAGAACGCCTCAGCAATCGGTGCTCGCCAGTCAATGATGAGTTGGTTCTGATCAAGGTCGACAATGGAGATGCGACCGAGCCGATAGGTAGCTTCTCCCTTTGGGCTCGTGGCCGAGAAATCAAGGCGACCGAAGAAGAGTGGCGTGTTGCCAATTTGGAGATGGTCAATCCGGCGTAGGAAGTTGTCCATGGCTCCGTCGCGAACCGAAAGATCCCCGGGAACCCCATCCGACACGGCGTAGCGCTTCCGGCTGAGTTCGGCGTCGGCCAGCATCTGGGCGTGCGCCTCATAGGCGAATTCGAGGAACGTCTGCTCTTCGGCTATTTCGCGCTCATGCATAGGAGTCCTGCTTCCGGTACCTCTAGAAAGAGATGAACCAGACTAACGGGCAAACGGGGAATCAGGTTTGGGGATTAGAACCTACGATGACTACGCCGTTCCAGGAGGAGCCATGACCGAGTCAAATTTCCTACGGGCCACCCGTGGCGAGTCCGTCGACCACGTTCCCGTCTGGTTTATGCGCCAAGCCGGGCGGTCTCTGCCCGAGTACCGGGCCCTACGCGGGTCAGGTTCGATTCTCGACGCCATTGCCGATCCGGCCCTCGCCTGTGAGGTCACCATGCAGCCCGTCCGTCGCTACGGGGTCGATGCGGCCATACTCTTCTCCGACATTGTCGTCCCCGTCGAGGCCATTGGTTTTGGCGTCGATGTCGTTCCCGGACGCGGACCAGTCGTCGCGAACCCGTTTAGCTCGCGTGCCGACCTCGATCGCCTTCGGCCCCTCGAGGACGCCGACATCGCCCACGTCACAAAAACGGTGGACCTCGTCGTCGAGCAACTCGCCCCCCTTAATGTTCCGCTCATCGGCTTTGCCGGTGCGCCGTTCACGGTCGCGAGTTATCTCGTCGAAGGTGCACCCACTCGAACCTTTGGTGTCATCAAGGGAATGATGCACGCCGACCCGGCGCTCTTTGATGCCCTCATGGATCGACTCATCCCCATCACCATTTCGTTTCTCCGGGCCCAGGTTCAGCACGGCGCTCAAGCCCTTCAACTCTTTGACTCGTGGGCCGGCTCGTTGACCCGTGACGAGTACGTGCGCTACGCGCTGCCCGCCACCAAGCGAGTTCTCGAAGGTGTCGCCGATCTCGATGTGCCGACCATCTTGTTTGGCGTTGGCACTGGCGAACTTCTTGACCTCATGGCTACGGCTAATACCAACGTCATGGGTATCGACTGGCACGTTGATCTCAATGAGGGTCGCCGTCGCGTCGGCGGTCGTCCCGTGCAGGGCAACCTCGATCCGGCCCGATGCCTTAATGGTTCCGATCTGGCCGTAACGGCCGCCCGCGAAGTGTTGCAGCGTGCCGGCACCGACGCCGGACACATCTTCAACTTGGGTCACGGCGTTTTGCCCGAGACCGATCCGGCCGTGCTCGAAGCCGTCGTTCGCGTTGTACACGAAGAAGGAAAGGCTGGCGTTCGATGAAGAAGATTGGCGTCCTCGTCATGGCGTACGGCACTCCGTCATCGACGGAGGCCATCGAGCCCTACTACACCCGGATTCGCCACGGCCGGGCACCGACCCCCGAGCTGCTGGCCGACCTCACCCGTCGCTACAACGCGATTGGTGGCATCTCGCCGCTGCGTGAGCGCACCGACGCCCAAGTCGATTCGCTGCGTGCCGAACTCGAACGCCGGGCTCCCGGTCGCTTCGATGTTCGCTTTGGCTCGAAGTACGAACCACCAATGATCGAAGAGACGGCCGCAACGTTTGTTGCCGAGGGATTTACCGACGTCATCGGCATCGTGCTGGCCCCCCACTCGTCTTCCATGTCGACCGACCAGTACATGGACCGGGCTCGGGCGACGTTGACCGACATCAACTTCACAGGTATTGGCGCCTGGTGGGACTTCCCCGGTTTCCTCGCGATCATTGCCAAGCGGGTCAATGAGGCCCTCGCCCAGATTCCTGCCGAACGCCGCGCCAGCACTGAAGTGCTCTTCAGCGCCCACTCGCTGCCCGAGAAGATCCTGCTTAACGGTGACACCTATCCCGATCAGCTTCGAGACTCAGCCGAGCAGGCAGCGGAAATCGCCGGCACCCCCCGGTTCGATTTGGCGTGGCAGTCCGCCGGACGCACCCCCGATCCCTGGCTCGGGCCTGACATCTTGGACGTATTGCGAACCAAGGCGGCCAGTGGCGTCACCGACATTGTCTCGTGTCCCATTGGCTTCGTCGCCGATCACCTTGAGGTGCTCTTCGACATCGACGTCGAGGCACAAGACGTGGCCCGCCAGGTCGGTCTCAACCTCGTGCGCACGGAGTCGCTCAACGCAGCCCCCGACTTCATCGCCCTTCTCGCAGACGTGGTGATGGCCAACGAATGAGTCGACGCTCTGTCGTTATTGTCGGCGGTGGTATTGCCGGCTTAGCCGCAGCGTGGGAAGCATCGGGAGGCAGTACGCCGGACCCCGAAGTCTTTGTCGAAGTCGTCGAAGCGCTCCCCGTAACGGGTGGAGCACTTCAAACAACGGAGTTTGCGAGACACACTATTGACCTTGGTGCTGACGGCTTCTTGGCCACTCGAAGCGAAGCGACCGATTTTGTTCGCGCCGTGGGCCTCGGCGACCAGCTCCGTCCCATTGGTGCGAGCGGGGCCTGGATTTATCTTCGAGACAATCTCGAGAAGATACCAACGGGTTTAGTCCTCGGCGTCCCCACACGGTGGGCACAACTTCGAACAATGAGACACCTTTCACGTCGGGCCAAGATCGGGGCGCTACGCGACCTACTCGTGCCTCGACGACTTCGCCACCAAGAAGAGTTCACGATCGGTGAAATCCTCCGGGGCAAATTCGGTGACGCCCTCGTAGACGAACTCATTGAACCGATGATTGGCGGCATTCAAGCCGGACGGGTCGACGAACTTAGTGCCCCTGAAGTGTTCCCCGCCTTAGATGTCGCCGCCCGTAAAGGCGGCTCACTAATGAGGGCGATGCGCCCGACGCCGACGCCCACGCCTCCGACACCCACGCCAATTTTCTTTTCACTACAAGATGGTGTCGGCTCGCTACCTCGCCACATCCGCACCACTCTGCAACAGCGAGGCGTGACGTTTCGCACGGGTGATCCCGTGACCGCTATTCGCCTCTCCACTGGTCAGCCGCACGCGTTGAGCGTAGAGACGGCGACGTCCGTCACCCCGGCCGACGCCGTTGTGATCGCCACGCCACCACAAGTGGCCGGATCACTCCTGGGAGCACTCGCGGCCGACATCCGCCAGTTGGAGTTTGTTAAGAGTGCCAGTAGCACCATGGTGACCTTCGCCGTTCCCCGTGCCACCTGCCCACTCCCCGAAAGTGGGACCGGCGTGTTGGTGCCACTTAACACCAACTTTGTAGCGGGCACCGATTCGCTGGTCACCACGGCCGTGACGTTTCTCGACCGGAAGTGGGCACATCTACACGACCCGCAACTCGCATTCGTACGCGTACACACGGGACGAATCGACGACCTACGGGCGATGGCCATGGGCGACGAAGAACTCGTGAGTCGAGTGCACGCCGAACTGTCGCAGATATTTGGTTCTTGGCCCGATGCCGTCGACACGCGCGTCCAGCGATGGCCCCACGCGTTGCCGCAGTACCTCCCGTCACACCGGGCCATGGTCTCTACGGCGCGAGCCGCCCTAGTGCCGCACGGGATATTCCTCGGAGGCATGGCGTACGACGGAGTGGGCGTACCGGCCAGCATTGGATCAGGCCGACGGGCCGGACGTGAAGCGTTAGCGCACGCTCAGAGGTAGTAGCCCGAGTGGATGTAGATGCAAGGAACACCTTCGCGAACGTACATCGCGTGGTTCTTCGGATCATCATCGAGCGCTAGTCGCAAATCGAAACCGGTTTCTCGGAGTTCGTGCACCACGCTTCGTTTGAAGTAGTCAACGCCGGAGTAGTCACCGAATTCACGCATGATCAGCACATCCCAGCGAAGCCCGTAGCGCTCCAGCCAACCCAACGTGTGTGGGGCAACGCGACGCGGGCGACCAGTGAGCAAGATCACGGTGAGGTTTGAATCGAGCAGCTCGAGTAGTCGTTCAATTTCTTCGATTACGGGATCATCGCCACAGGCCTCGAAGAAACTGCGCCAGTCGCCGTAGTCGAGGTAGTGCTGTCGACCGGCGGCATCCGCGAGGACGCCGTCAATGTCGAAAATAACGGCGGGGCCAGGGGTTATTTCGGCGACTCGCCAATGCCAGTTTTCGGGTGAACCTTCGCGCATACTCACAGTGTCTATTGTCTCACTTCAACCCGCTCGTGCCATCTCTGCGAGACTAGGGGCCGTGAGTTCCCTGTCGAATCAAGTGATTGCATTACCTCAGGGCCGTCGTCTAACGGTCTATAGCGACCTGCAATTGAGCCCAGAAATGTCGCAGGACTCGATTGCCATGAATTCGATAGTTGCACAGCTGAACGAAATCGATGAGGCCACCGTCATTATCTTCGCGGGTTCAACGTTTGCCTTCGAACCGACTTCGAATCCCCAACGCTTTGTGGCCGCTTGCTGGCAAAGGTTCCCCGACTTCTATCAAGCACTCCAGCGGGTTGCCTCACTTGAACACGCTCGTGTGATTTTTCTCCCTGGTGCCACGGACGAAGAAATCGGTACTGATGCGCCAACGCAGGCCGCCCTTACGCGCGTGGGCTTTACGTTGGCGACCTCGGTATCTGTCGACGTTATGACGTGGCGCGGGAGTCAACGCCTCGAGGTCGTTGCCGGTGAGACCATTCGTGATACTTCACGGGTCGATGAGCGCGAGCGTGATGATGCGCGGCGCCTCGATGACACCCAGTCGCTCACGAGATTCGTTCAGTCACGCTTGATGTATCGCACCTTTAGTGGCTGGGCGTGGGCCCCGCTGTGGATCTTTGCATTCTTGATGGTGAGTTCATTGGTGATTGGACTCAACGATCTCTTCGGCAGTCACGGCTCACAGTTCTTGGGCCAGACACCACACTTCACCACGTGGGGTTGGCTTTCAGCCTCCCTCTTTGCCGTGGCCACCATCGAGGCAATCTTGGTCGTCATCGCGAGCACTATTGCCAGACGGAGATTCTTCCATCGCGGTGGGCCGCAATTCACTTCGAGCGAACCGTTGGGCGACGTGCGCATCGGCACGCAAGACGCACTCACGTTGGCGAGCACCATCTTGGCTAGCGGAGGGATTGGTCTCATTGTCGGTGGTTGTGCCCGACCGGCGTTGGCCTACCTCGACCAGGGTGTCTGTGCCGCACCCGGGCCGTCGGGCCGCGTCTTCGTGGAACGACTCGGACGATTCGGGCTCCCCCCAATCTTTCAGCCAGTGGCACGGACCAGTTATGTCGAGGTAGAGGCGGGCGGAACGGTTCGGGTGCGCCTCGTCGCCGGTGGCCTCCGTGAGCCCTCGACAACTCGCCTCGAACGCTGGCTGGCTGGGAGAACCACGATGCCGGCGCCACCAGAGTCACCGGCCCTGATTGGTGCCTGGCCCGATGGTTCGCCCTGGCCCCAGACACCCATTTTCCAGCAAACCTTCCGTCGCGAACTTCGACTGAAGCGCATCGTGAGCGGTGTGGTGTTCCTGACAGGTCTCGCCAATGTGGTGAGTGCCGTGGTCCCACCCGCTCGGGGGCGACTTGCATCACTGCTCCATGTCCTCCCCCTCGGTGTCGCCCAATCGGCCGCAGCGGCAACGGCTCTGGCCGGCGTCGGCATGATCATGATGGCTCGAGGTCTACGCCGGGGTCAGCGCCGAGCGTGGATTGTGGCCGCCATTCTTTTTGCGGTCACCACGACGACCCACGTCGCCCACGGCGGCAACGGTCTCGGCACCCTCATCAACGCCATCGTCTTCATCCTGCTGATCACAGAACGTCGCATCTTTCAGGGGGCCACGGATCGCGGTTCCTTCAGCGGAGCCCTTCCCAAGCTGCTCACTATTCCCGCAGTGGCCACGGCAAGCGCCATGCTTGTCGTCATCGTGACCTCGCGCGTCCCATTTGGTCGTGAGTGGTGGCGCATCGCTCAGGCCTGCGTAGAACGACTCGTGGGGATCACCCGCTTGCCGCTCCCCGACCGAGCCGGTGACTTTCTCTCGCCGTCCCTGTTCGCGACGGGCATCGTGATCATCATGGGCAGCCTCTACTTACTCACGCGACCCGTGGTGGATCGCCGACTGTCCAATCACGGTTCTTCCGCCGAGCGTCGCCTAGCCGAGCTTCGCGCCCGAGACATCGTCCGCCGTCACGGTCGAGGCACTCTTGACTACTTCGCACTACGCGATGACAAGCAGTTCTTCTTCTTTCGCGACTCAGTGGTCGCCTACGCCGTCTATGGCGGCGTGGCCCTCATCTCCCCAGACCCCATCGGACCCGAACCAGAACGAGTCGAGGTGTTTGCCGCCTTTCGACGTTTTGCCGAGCAGCGCGGATGGACCCTCGCCATTATTGGGGCCGGCCAGCAATGGCTGCCGGTCTATCAGGGTGCTGGGCTACACCACATCTACGTGGGCGACGAAGGCGTGGTGAACTGTCAGACCTTCAGCCTCGAGGGCGGCAAGATGAAGGGCCTCCGCCAAGCCTGCACGCGGTTAGCCCGTAACGGTTATTCCGTGGAGTTTGTGGACCCCTCCACGATTGACCCCACCCGCGTCCGGGGCATCATGGAATTGATTGCCAAACTCCGTCGCGGTGAAGACGAGCGGGGCTTTTCGATGATGCTCGGTCGCCTCTTTAACCCTCGCGATAAAGGTCTCCTTCTGACGATTGTGAACGGACCGGACGGCACTCCCGCCGCAGTGTGCCAGTTCGTCCCCTCCCCGGCAATCAATGGCTACTCCCTCGACCTCATGCGACGTGACCCGGGCGAACACCCCAATGGACTAATCGACTTTGCCCTGTGCTCCACGATTGAGCATTTGCGCCAACAGGGTGGGCATGGGTTGAGTTTGAACTTCGCCGCCTTTAGAAGCGTGCTCGACGGCGAGAAGGGTGACGGCACGTTTACCAAAGTCGAACGGTGGGCCCTAAAGCGACTTTCCGGCATTCTGCCCATTGAGACGCTCTGGACCTTCAATGCGAAATACCAGCCTGACTGGCTACCCCGCTACTTGGTCTACCCCGCCTTTGAATCGCTGGTTCCCGTGGTGGCCGCTCTCTTGCGAGCGGAGAGTTTGACGGAGATTCCTATCATCGGACGACTGCTCGCAAACGACCCTTCCAACCGACCCAGCACCGTCATTCCTGAGGAAATCTTGGCGGCGGCGAGCGAGGACGCTAGGTAAGTTTCGGCGAGATCAGAGGCACCAACGCTCGCGAGATATACGTCATATACGAAGCCAGCGCGTGGAATCGATCGCTATATACGAGCTGCTTACCTACGACCGATACACACGTCGTCGTCGAGCAGAAGAGATTGGACACGTCAACAATCGGCAGATGCTGCGTACGTGACGCTTGCCATAGACCGGCGCTGACATCATTAACGAGAGCGTCACTGGTCCTAGACGCAAAGCAGTTGGAAATTGATGTCGGATTCGCGCTCATGCAGGAGTTGGTATCGGCCCCGGTACCCGTACTTCGTAACCAGGGAATATTCGAGAGCAGGATGACTTTTGATTTGGATGCCTTGAGTAGATCGGTGGTCGCCTTGACTCCGGTCGCCAGTTCCTGAGCCGAGGGGTGGTGCGTGGCCGACATAAAGCCCGAGACTCCCGTAAGCACTACGTACGCCGGATGCGAGTCATTGATGTACTTGCGTACCGCGGTACGCCACAACGTGCAATCGGGATAGGCCGCACCGCTGGTCTGCGTCACGACGTACCCCCATGGTGGGCAGCTGGGCTTGGAAAAAGCCACGACCCGAAGGTTGAGCAAAACACCGAGTTCATGAAAGGCCGGCACCCACATATTTGCCTGTGAGTCTCCGAAGAGCACGAGAGTGCGCTTGGCCGTCGGTTGTCCAAAGAGGCAGGTTGTTCCGGGGTTGGCCGGAATGGTGGACTGGCCGGTCTTGGCATCGCAGTGGGTTGAACGCGACTTCGGCAATCCGACATAAAACCCGGAGTACTTTGAGGCCACATTGGCCATCATGGCCTTTGCCTCGGCCGGAAGCTGGTTGACCGTGCTGGACTGCTGGAGCAGCGTCGCGAGTTGTGTCAATGTTGGGCGGGTATCGACCGTCACGGCGCCGGCCGTAAGCGGAGCGAACGCGCTGAGGAGGGCGCACCCCGTGACAAGGGCGACAATTTTGCTTCGTACTGCCGATTTCGAACGCCGCATCAACTGCCAATCTCTAGGTTGCGTAGCCATCAACCTACACGGCAATAGAAGAATTTGCGCCGTGCTCTCGAGGTGACAGAATCTCTCACCAGGGAACGTGACACGGAGGGTGGATGTGGCCAAAAACCGAATGACTTCAGTCTTGCGCTACCGCGAGGCCCGCTGGCTCCTCTTCGGTCAAAGTACCTCTCGACTCGGTGACGGCGTGTCGGCCGTCACCATCGTCCTGCTGATCCTGGACCGCTGGCCCGGAGCCACGCATCTCTCGCTCTATTCGGCCGTAGCCACACTCGCTCTGGTCGTGTTTCTACTCTTTGGTGGCGCTGTCGTTGACCGCATTTCGAGACGCACCATCCTGCTGCTATCCGACCTTTCGCGAGCCGTCATCATGGGTACCGTGGCGCTCTTGCTCGCCACCGACCGGCTGACCTTTTTAGAACTTCTGGTGAGCGCCTTTCTGTTCGGCATTCTCGATGCGGTCTTCATGCCGGCGGCCACCGCGCTTATTCCCGAGATTGTTCCCGAGGAGGCGCTGAACTCCGTGAACGCCGCGAGCGCGGTCTCTCGGAGTCTGTTTGGAGGCATGCTGGGACCCGCACTCGGTGGAATTCTCTCCGCGTGGAGCATTCCGGGCGCCTTGGCTTTTGACGTCGCCACCTTTCTCATAAGCGCTGCCTCCATCCTCGTCATGCGACGAACTGCCGCGCCCTCGGCCCCGCCAGAAGGTCACGAAAATATGCTGAAGTCAATTGCCTCTGGTCTTCGATACACCTATCAGACGAAGTGGTTGTTTTGGACCTTGATGGGCGCGGGACTTACCAACGCCCTGCTCTTCGTCCCCCAAGGAACGTTGATGCCGCTCTTCTTAAAGGAGGAGTTCCACGCCAATCGTCAGCTCATCGGACTGAGTTTTGCCATCGATGGAGTGGGCTGGTTAGTCGGTTCGCTCATCGTGGGATCGCTGGCCACGCCAAAGCGCCGTGTCCGATGGCTCACCACCTCATGGTTGATGGGAAACATTGTGGTCGGACTGATTGCCATCGTGAATCAAGCCTGGATGGCCTTGATGATTTTGTTTCTGGTGGGCCCACTGCTCTCATACGGCAACGTGCTCTGGGAGTCCATGATGCAAACGGAGGTTCCCAAAGAGCTCTTGGGTCGCGTCACATCGGTGGACTGGTTCATCTCGCTCGGTCTTACACCCATTGGCGTTATGGCCGCCGCGGCACTCTCTACGCACCTTGGCATACGGAGCTACTTCTTGTTGGCCACGCTGGTGTGCGTGCCGTTTCAGATTGTCCTCTTAATTTCCAAGAGGGTCAACGCCGTGGACGCTACGCGAGTCGCTGCAAAATAGCGCGAGCCAATTGCATCGCCGTCTCAGGGTGGTAGGTCAAGAACAGCGAGGGTTCCGTTAGCTCGAGCTCCATGACGGCCCAGTCGTCGGCCAACCGACAAAGATCGACGCGGGCGTAGAGGGCTTCGGTGGCCCCTCCGGCGATGAGCACCTCTCGTGCAAACCGCAATGTTTCTGGACTAGCGGTAGCTACCGACATCTGCTCGGCGCGAAAGAGCTGGCTGCGATCGTGCTCAACCGTGTTGAGCATCGCCCCCTTGCGCATGGCGTGAGAAAACTCGCCATCTACAAAGACGAGAGCCAGCTCACCCTCTTCATCAATCGAGTCCACGTACGGCTGGATTATCACGTCTCGACCGCTGGCGTGGAGCGAACGGACGTGGGCGTGCGCCCGGGCGTGGTCACCCGACCCGTAGCGCTCGGCGTCCAGACTGCCCGCCCCGACGGTGGGCTTCACCACAAAGTTGCCAATCGGAAAAATAGGGTCAATGCCGACATCGGCAAAAGTCGAAGGGATTACGTTGATGCCGGCCTGCTGCAGGGATCGCAAGTAGTGCTTATCGGTGTTCCATGCAACGAGATCGAGTGAGTTGAAGAGGTTAGGTACGCTCGAGGCCCACGCGAGGAATTGGTCTCGACGGGGCGCATAGTCCCAGGTCGAGCGGATGACCGTGGCGTCAAATCGTTCCCACGAAGCATTCGGGTCGTCCCACGCCAGCAACTCATATTCCAGACCGATGCTCGTTAGCGCCTCAAGGAGTAGTGGTGTGTCGGGGTCGACGTAGAGATCATCACACGTCGCAATGGCGACGCGACGGCTCACGGCAGGAGGAGGTAGACGTGGTGCGCCAAGTTGGCGATTGGCCCAGGCCATACGCCGAAGAGGACGGCGGAAATACTCCCGATGGCGACCACGAGGCCAGTGAGGCGGGGAACGGCCACGCGGACGCCAGAGCCCTCATCGTCGCTGTACAGCGAGAGCACTAGACGGACGTAGAAGAATCCACCGATGGCTGCAGCCACCATGGCAATCACGGCCAACCAAGAGCCGCCGGCATCAACGGCTGACGTGATAACGGCGAACTTGGCGAAGAACCCAGTCGTGAACGGTGCACCGGCCTGTGACAACAGCAGCACGGCGAGTGCCGCACCGAGCAGGGGCTGACGGCGAGCTAGACCGCGGTAGTGATCGAGGTCGTGACCGGTCTCACCCTCCCCTCCAACCAGGGTCACCACCGCGAAGGTGGCGATGACGACGGGGAGGTAGGTCACGACGTAGTACAACGTGCCGGCCACGCCTGACGGTGAGGCCGACCAGAGACCCAGGAGCATGAACCCGGCCTGTGAGATGGAGGAGTAGGCCAAAAGGCGCTTGATGTTCCGCTGGACCAGAGCCACTGCGGCGCCGACCAAGGTCGAAAGAACCACGAGGCCCCACACCAGGGGACGCCACGACTCTGACTGGGTCGTGAGCGCTCCGAAAATGACGCGTAGGACGGCCGCAAAGGCACCGACCTTAACAATGGACGCCATGTACCCCGTGACCGGTGCAGGAGCGCCTTCGTAGACGTCGGGCGACCAGACGTGGAACGGCACCGCAGCCACCTTGAAGGCAAAGCCGACCAGCATGAGTCCGAGGCCCGCTACCAGCACACCAGGCTGAAGGATGAAGTTGTGGGCGAGGAAGTACGCGATTGACGACAAGTTCGTTGAACCGGCGCCACCGTAGGTCAGCGCTACACCGTAGATAAAGATTGCTGAAGCGAAGCCACCCAACAAGAAGTACTTCAACGCCGCTTCGGCCGAACCGGAACGGTGTCGGTCAAACGCGACCAGTACGTAGAGGCCGATGGACAAGATTTCGAGACCGAGGAAGATAACGATGAGATCGTTGGCTTGCGCCATCATCATCGCACCGGAGGCCGAGGCCAAAACCAAGATATGAAATTCGGCACCCACGACGCGTGCCCGGTGGGCCCAGTCGTGCGCGACCAGTGCGGTGAGCCCGACACCAAGGGCGATGGCGGCCGAGGCCAGGACGCCAAAACCATCGAGCGCAATCGCATGGGCCAGCGTCGTTGTCGAGCCATGAATCGAAACATCACGCCACTGGAAAAAGGCGAGAACGAATGCGCTGGCCGCAGTCACGACCGTCACCGAAGTGGCCACCACGGCCGAGACACGAGCGCGGGTCATTGCCGTTACGAACATCAAGATCAGTGAGCCACCCAGAAGCACCAGTATCGGCGCAATCGCCAGATAGTGGACGGAGGGCATTGCTAGCTGTGCCACTTTCGCGATCATCGGCTGACCCCCTGCGGAGTTGAGTGCGACACAATGGCGTGTGTCGAGGGATTGATCTTGTTCAGGAGAGGTGCGGGATAGACACCTAGGACGACGACCAGAACAATGATCGGAGCCAGCACCCAGCGCTCAGCGGTTGTGGCATCAGGAATCGAGGCATTCTCCCCCGTAGCTTCGCCGTGAAAGACGCGTTGGTAGGCCCAGAGCAGGTAGAGCGCCGCGAAAATGACACCCGTCGTCGCTACGACTGCCCACCAGGGGTGAGCGTTGAATGAGCCAAGCAGGACCAGGAGTTCCGAGACAAAGCCCGAAAGACCGGGTAGTCCGATCGAGGCCAACATCACCACGGTAAAGAGAGCCGCCAGTACTGGTGCGGGACCTTGCAGACCGGAGAGTGCACTGATCGTCGAGGTACCTCGACGTCGCTCGATGCCACCAATCAGCAAGAAGAGCCCCGCGGTGATGACACCGTGGTTGAACATCAAAAGAACGGCACCACTGGTGGCGATTTGCGAACCGGCGAAGATACCAAGAACGATGAATCCCACTTGGGCCATTGACGAGTAGGCCACGACCTTCTTCAGTTCCTTGCTGACGGCTGCCAGCCCCGAACCGTAGAGGATGCCAATCACGGCCAGCGTCAGTACGACGGGGCGAACGTTGTCGAGGCTCTGGGGCAGGAGTCCTACCGCAAAGCGCAAGAGTCCGTACGTGCCCAGCTTGGCCAGCAGTGCTGAGAGCACCATGGAACCGGCGATAGGTGCCTCGGCGTAGGCCAAAGGTGACCAGGTGTGCAGCGGGAAGATGGGGCTCTTGATACCGAAGGCGATCAAGAAACCAATCATGATCCACGTGGCGACGCCGGAGGACAGTGGCGTCTCCTTGAGGGCCGACATGGCAAAGGTCAAGTCGCCGCCAAAGACGTGCTGGTGGCGAACGGCGATGTAGACCATGCCAACCAGTAAGAAGCCAGACCCAAAGAGTGTGTACACAAAGAACTTCAGCGCGGCGGCGGCTCGTTGCGATCCACCCCACCCGGCAATGAGGAAGTAACTCGGAATCAACGTGAGTTCGAAGAAGAGGAAGAACGACAACATGTCGCGGGTAGCGAAGGCTCCGATGGTGGCCGTCATCAAGACCAGCAACCACGCCACGAAGGCGGGGGTCCGGCGAGATTCGTTAGCCCCGACTAGAGCCAGCAAAATAACGAGCGCCGTGAGTGCGACCAAGAACAGCGAGATGCCGTCAACACCAACGTCGTAGGCCACACCGAGCGAAGGGGCGAGGACCTTGCGGTAGGTGAAATCAAAGACAGTTGTTGTGGAGCCCGATCCAACGGTGTGCGAAGCGCGGTAGGCCAGAGCCACCACCACGGTCAAGGCCAGCTCGAGAGCGGCGGCCGTAATGCCAATGACTCGCGCCAGGTGGTCGGAAGCCCGGAGGCCGACGATGAGTGCAGCACCCGCCAGAGGGATGACGAGCAAGAGGGAAAGCCAGAGTGACGTATGCATGACTACCAGGACCTCGCAACCAAGAACAGCACAACGAGCATCATGCCGACTACCACTACGAGGGCGTAGTGGCGAACAAAACCAGACTGAATCTTGCGAATACCTTCAGCACTCTTACGAACCGAAACGGCCGTGGCGACTACGGCACCATCGAGGACTTTGGGCTCAATGGTCGTGCTGCCGAATTGAGCAACTCGTTGTAGTGGGCGACCAATAGTGAAGTCGTAGAAGTCGTCCCAGCGCCAGACCTTTTCGAAAAAGCTGGACTCAAAACGGGGCCAAGGTGACGTGGACTTCCACAACGAGAAGGCGATGATTAGACCAATAATGCCGGCCGCGGCATCGGCTCCAGCGAGGACAAACTCCGACAGGTGCGAGCCCAGGACGGGCGATACTGTCGACTCGAAGACGGGGTCGAGGAAACCGGCGAGTGACATGGAGTGGGCCCATGGCAGATCCAGCAGTCCACCGAGTGCACTAAAGACAGCGAGGATGACGAGAGGCACCGTCATGACCCAAGGACTCTCGTGGGGGTCGTGACCTTCAGTAACTTCGCGGAACCGCTCGTCGCCTCGGAACGTCAAGACGAAGAGTCGACTCATGTAGTACGCGGTGAGGACTGCAGTAAAGAGACCAAGCACGTAAAGCGGCTTAGAGAATGCGTAGACGTTGGTTAGCACGTCCCCCTTGGCCCAGAAACCAGCAAATGGTGGGATGCCGGCAATCGCCAGCCAGCCAATCAGGAAGGTTGGGAACGTCAAAGGGAGATACTTCTGCAGTCCACCCATTTTGCGTAGGTCCTGTTCGCCGTTGAGCGAGTGAATGACTGATCCCGAGCCGAGGAACAAGAGGGCCTTAAAGAATGCGTGGCTGACCATCAGGAAAATGGCGGCGGAGTAGGCCCCGGTACCAACGGCCAAAATCATGTAACCAATTTGTGAAACTGTCGAGAAGGCCAAGACTTTCTTGATGTCCTTCTGGGAGGTGGCCACCGTGGCGGCGACGAAGGCCGTAAGACCACCGATTACTGCGATCACCCAGCGACCTGACGTCGACCAAGCCAACACTGGCGACATGCGAACGAGCAGATAGACACCGGCCGTCACCATGGTGGCCGCGTGAATCAACGCCGAAACTGGCGTGGGGCCTTCCATGGCGTCAGGGAGCCAGTTAAAGAGAGGAATCTGCGCCGACTTACCGCTGGCGGCCAACATCAGCGCCAAGACAATCAGCAGAGTGACCGTACTGGAGAGTGGAACCGTCGAGCCGAGACCAATGATGGTGAGATAGTTCAGCGAACCGAAGTGGTTAAAGAGTAGGAACATCGCGAGCAGGAGACCGACGTCACCGACACGGTTGTAGATGAAGGCCTTCTTACCAGCACTCGCCGCGGAGTCTTTCGTGAAGTAGTAGCTCACGAGCCAGTAGGAGCACACTCCTACGCCCTCCCAGCCGACAAAGGTCACGAGCAAGTTGTTACCCAACACCAACACCAGCATGGAGAAGACGAAGAGGTTTAGATACAAGAAGAACTTCTTGAAGTCCTTCTCCCCGTGCATGTAACCAATTGAGTACAGGTGAATCAAAGTGGAGATACCCGAAACAAAGAGGCACATCGTCACCGAGAGGGGGTCCAAGAGGAAGGCCGCATCAACATTGAGCGGACCAACCGAGAGCCATGAGAAGAGGTGGATCGTAACTTCACGCTCGGTCTGACCTAAGAGCCAAACGAATGAGATCACCGTCGTCAGAAATGAAGCCAAAACGGCCGTTGTGGCAATCCAACCAGAGACTGGCTCACGCGTCGTCGACTTCGGCAGAACCAGAACCAGCAGGAATCCAATGAGAGGGAAGAGTGGGATGAGGGCAGCTAGTGAGTTCATCTCAGCCTCGCAACTCGGATAGTTCATCAACTGCCGTCGACTGGCGGCGGCGGAAGATCGCCACGACAATGGCCAAACCAACAGTTACTTCAGCGGCGGCCACGACGAGAATAAAGAAGACCGAAGCCTGCCCCCCGATGTCGTGCAGGGAGCGTGAGAACGTGACGAATGTCAGGTTTACGGCGTTGAGCATGAGTTCGATGCACATGAACATGATGAGGGCGCTACGGCGGGTCAAGAGACCGAACATGCCAATGCCGAAAATTACGGCGGCCAGTATTAAGAACCAGGACTCGGGAATGGTCACGCGTCGGCTCCTTCCGAAATCGACTCTCCGGTACGGTCACGCCGCGCGAGCAAAACGGCACCAACGACGGCGATAATCAACA
Organism: uncultured Acidimicrobiaceae bacterium; assembly: GCA_937894805.1. Lineage (GTDB taxonomy): Bacteria > Actinomycetota > Acidimicrobiia > Acidimicrobiales > RAAP-2 > RAAP-2. Next base: position 19,122 of record CALAYR010000108.1, read on the forward strand.
GTGCTGCCGTGGCCTCAAAGGCGAAGAGGTACGTCGTAAAGACGGCTGAACCAACGGCCTGTACGTTCTCGGCACCGCTCGGGGATGCACCGGTGGCGACTTGGGCTCCGGTCGACCAACCGCCACGGCTCAACATGGCCAAGATGCCCACCATGGTCACCACTACCGAGGCATAGGCCATCGGACGCTGAGCGACTAGTGGCTCAATCGTCACGTCCTCTTGGTTGTCGACGCCGAGAAACATGATGACGAACAAGAAGAGCACCACAATGGCGCCGCAGTAGACGATTACTTGGACGGCAGCTAAAAAGTGGGCCTCTTGTTCCAGGAAGGCAATGGCCACACCGAGCAGCGTCAAGATCAAACTCAGCGCGGAGTGGACGGGGTTGCGATACGTGATGATGCCGAGGGCGCCAATGACCGCCATTGCGGCCGCAGCAATGAAGACGATGAGATCCGGCCAGGTTGTGGTCATGGCAATCATGCTCGTACCTTGCGAACCAAGTGGCCAACTTTGCTGGCTTCCAATTTCGTAATCACACCGGCAATGCCGCGTCGATTCAGTGGCACGTCCTCAGGCTCTAGGTGGGACGTGAATGCGTCGCGCAACTGCTTCGAACCCGTGGCGGCATCGTCACGGTTCTCGCTCTGACCGCCTTCGGCGGCACGGATGCCAACACCGAGGTCTCCCGACCACTGGGCGATGCCTTCGTATTCAGCATTACCAGCGGGCGCCGTGGCGCGCATCCAGCCACCGGTCATTGCCGACTCACCGGCACGCCAGTCTTCCCATGGCAAGCGCTTGGGTTCACCCATGTCGTCCACAACGAGTTCGGCCTTGGTGTAAATCGCGTCAGATCGATTAGTGAAGGAGAACTCAAACATCTTGGACTCAGTGATGGCTTCGGTGGGGCAGGCCTCGACGCAAAGGTCACAGTGAATGCAACGCAAGTAGTTGATCTCGTAGATATAGCCGTAACGCTCACCCGGGCTAACGGGGTGGTCCATTGGGTTATCGAGACCTCGAACGTAGATGCAGTTCGCGGGGCAGACACCAGCACACAGTTCACAGCCAATGCACTTCTCCATGCCGTCTTCGTACCGGTTAAGGACGTGACGTCCGTGTTGACGCGGCTGCTTCGGACGCTTCTCCTTGGGGTAGCTCGACGTCACCGACGGCCGTCCAATGTGGAGGAATGTGAGCTTGAAGCCTCCGAAGAAATTGAAGGGATTCGCCATTATTGATCGTCTCCGTCAGTCAGTTTCCGCAGGATGTACGGCGGTAGCGGACGCTCTCCCACGGTAGGGAGGACCGAGTCCGGACCGGCCTCACGGTTAAGACCAATGTCAAAAGCGCGCGTGAGGAATGTCGAGGCCACCAGGCTCAATGCCGCGAGCGCAAAGCCCCAGGCCGGCGAGATGATGAAGCCTGCTACCAGCAGCATCCAGGCCAAGCTCAGCGGAATCAAACGCTTCCAGCCGAGATCCATCAATTGGTCGTAGCGGAAACGTGGCAGCGCCGCACGGAACCATACGTAGGCGAAGCAGAACAACGTGGTCTTACCGAGGAACCAGAGGATTGGGAAGACCCACTGAATGTGCGGAATGTTTGGCACGTATCCGGCCGGACCACCGAAGAAGAGTGTCACCATTACGGCCGACATGGTGATGGTGTTCATGAACTCCGCGAGGAAGAACAAAGCGAAACGAATCGAAGAGTATTCCGTGTGGAACCCACCGACAAGCTCGCTCTCGGCTTCGACCACGTCAAAGGGAGGACGATTGAGTTCCGCCGTGATGGAAATCAAGAACAGTACGAATGGCACGATGCCGAGGCGAATGAGATTCCAGTGCCAAACTCCGTGGGCTTGGCTCGTGACGATGTCATGCGTCGAGAGTGATCCGGTGGCCAGGACGACAGTCACGACGGTCATACCTAAGGCGGCCTCGTAAGAGATCATTTGGGCACTGGCTCGGACGGAGGAGATCAGTGGGTACTTCGAACCGGAAGACCATCCAGCCAGAATGACGCCGTAGACCGAGAGACCCGACATGGCCAGCAAGAGCAAGATACCAATCGGAGGGTCGGCCACCTGAAGCAGGAATGTGTGGTGAGCCACCGTGACGGTGCCACCCACGGGCACGATTGAGAACGTGATGAGTGCTGGAATCAACGCCAAGTACGGAGCGAGCTTGAACGTAAAGCGGTCGGCTTGCGCCGGAATCAAGTCTTCCTTAAAGAAGAGCTTGATGCCGTCAGCGAGCGTCTGGAGGAGGCCGAAGGGTCCCCAGCGGTTTGGTCCGATGCGGCTCTGCATGTCAGAGATGACTTTGCGCTCAAACCAGATCATCAGCGTGACGCAACCCATGAGCGCTCCGAAGGCCACAAGAACCTTCAAGGCGGCGATGATGAATACGGCCAAGTTGACACCGAAGACGTACAGCGGGTCACCGGCAGCGAGAATCAGATTGCTCACAGCGATTCCATCCGCACTTCAACGACTACTTGTTCGGAGTCGACAATCCAGTTGACGACATTGGCTGAGTCACTCGCCTCAGTGGTCGCCAGCGTGCCCATGCGCAGCGCTACGCAGCCGCGCGGTACGGCCACATCGGCCAGGACGGCAATGACTTCCGAGCCGCGAGCTGACGTCAATCGAACAGCGCCACCGCTCGTCACGCCGATTCGAGTCAGGTCGTGCGGGTTCACCCGAAGCACGGACGTTGGTACCAATGCGCGCAATGCTTCAGTGCCTCGCACGGCCGCACCATTGTCGTAGATCGTGCGATCCACTACGAGGCGCAGGGAGTACGTGTCGGGCATGGGGATCACGGGGTTGACGTCGCCGACCACGTTGCTCAACGTTGGACGCGAGACAACACCGGCCGTGGCGGCGTCCGAGGACGCAATAGCGCCGGCCCGCGGTGCAATACCAACCAGGTCGGCGGAGCGAATACCAGGGAAGGCCATCGGGTCAAGCGGACGTCGTTCAACTTGAACATCGATGCGACCAACGACGACGCCCTCCATCGCGGAGCGCATGGCCGAGCCACAGGGGTAACCCGTCGTGGCCTCGATCACATTGGCCGTCTCTTCGGGGTTCGATAGGCCGAGGTGCTGGCCGAACTCTTCAGCCAACTCGGAAGCAATCGCCACGTCGGGCCAGGTCGAACCGGGCGGCGTCACCTTGAGGGCCAACAGTGAAACGCGGCCCTCAATGTTCGTAACCGTGCCCAGGCGCTCGTGCATCACGGTGGTGGGAAGCACCACCTGAGCGAAGGCCAATGAGGGGCCGCCGTGGCCGGTCACCGAGATCAATGAAGCGGCCTTCAAGGCCGACGCCGCGAGTGGCGTATCAACAACATTTTCGATGATGTCGCCACCGAGGGAAACGATTACCGACTGCTCCCCTGCCGCCGCCGCTCGGAGCTGCTCCAGCGTTGAGCGCCCGGCCGTCGGCGAGAACTGCTGCCCGGGGGCGAGGTTTGGCGTGAGTCCCATGTCCAACGCACCATTGACGTTGCCACGGCGCAGTGTTGGGAGGAACTTCGCTTGCGGGAAACGCTCTGCAAAAATTCGAATGGCCGCTTCGATAGGAGCGGACGATTCAGCCGCATTCGGGCGACCAACGATGAAGACCACGCCGTTGCCATCATCACCGATGAGGCGTCGCGCCTCCACCAGGTCGGCCGATGTAAAGAGTCCGCCGTGCGGATGCGAAGCCAAAGTTGCGATGGGTGCATCATCGCTAGCAATAGCTTGCGCCACGAGGTGCGCCTCGCCGGGGCGAATAGGCAACTTGACTCGGCTCAACCCCGAGAGCGCCGAGCCGGAGGCCGACAACTCAACGGCGTTAGTGCTGCCCTTGACGAGGCCTTCGCGCAGGCGAAGGAAGAGGACCGGCAGCTCCTCACGAAGGTCACCAGTCAGAAGAACGACGGTGCACGCTTGAGCTGCTTCATTGATCGTGGCCCGTGGTAGCGCCGCTACCAAGACGGGGTCGAGACCATCGCCGTACTGGGCGTCGATGGAGTCAGTGCCGACCACACCGCGGAAGAATCGCTGCCATGCGAAGGCGCCTTCATTCGTCAATGCCGCGCCACCGATTGCACCCACGGCCGAAGGGTTCGAGGCACTCGAAATGATGCGAGCTGCTTCGCGAAGTGCTTCGCCCCACGTGGCCGTTTCCAATTCACCATTTCGGCGAATCATTGGCTCCGTGATGCGTCGAGCCGAGTCGGTGAGTGGCGCTTCGTCGACGCCCACGACGGAATCAATGACGAATCGACCCTTGTCGCAGAGCCAGCCGTGATTTACCGCTTCGCTGTCCATACCGAGAACGCGAGTCAAACGATTGCTGGACGATTGAACGGCAACGCGACAACCCACTGCACAAGTCGTGCAGGTGCTCTCGACTTGCTCAAGGTCCCAGGGTCGGGCGGTGAAGCGATACGGCTTGGCCGTTAGTGCGCCAACGGGGCAAATCTGAACGGTGTTGCCAGAGAAGATCGAGTCGAAGGGCTCGGTAGGGGACGGTGCAACCTCGATGTTGTCACCACGACCGGCAAAGTCAATCTGGGCGTCGCCAGCGACTTCTGAGGCAAAGCGGGTACAGCGACTGCACTGGATGCAGCGTTCTCGGTCGAGCAAAACGAGCTCACCGATTTCGATGGGCTTCGGAAAGTGGCGCTTCTCTTCAATGAAACGTGTTTCGCCAGATCCGTGGGCCAACGTTTGGTCCTGCAGTGGGCACTCGCCGCCCTTGTCGCAAACGGGGCAGTCCAACGGGTGATTCGCCAGGAGGAATTCCAAGACGCCGTCTTGAGCCTTCTTAACCTTTTCGCTCTCCGTGTTGACGACCATGCCTTCACCGACCTGGATGTAACAGGCCGGCTGCAACGTGGCACCACGGGGGCCATCGACTTCAACGAGACACATGCGACAGACACCGACCGGCTCCATACGAGGGTGGTAGCAAAAGCGAGGGATGTACGTTCCCACGCGGTCGGCAGCGGCGATCAACATCTCACCCTTGGTTGCCGTGACTTCGCGACCATTAACGGTGAGAGTAACGGTGGTCCGTGTTTCGATGGCGTCAGTCATGGGGGCATCCGTTGTGTTCGACGTGAGCGATGAAGTCATCACGGAAGTTTGTGATGGCCGAGTGAATAGAAGAAGGAATGGAGGGACCGAGGACGCAGATGGTGGTCTGCTGCGGTGGCCACGAAAGGCCGGGAGCGATGTTGTCGCAGAGGTCCAAGAGAAGATCGAGGTCTTCACGCCGACCGCCACCGTGTTCCATGCGATACATGATGCGCTCGAGCCAGCCCGAACCTTCACGACACGGCGTGCACTGTCCGCACGATTCACGGGAGAAAAACTTGGTAATTCGCCACGCCGCGCGAACAACGCAACTGTCTTCGTCGAGCACGACAATGGATCCCGAACCGAGCATTGATGCCTGTTCGGCAACCTCGTCCTGGCCGAGGGGAATGTCGAGCTGCTCGGGCGTAAACCACGGAGCCGAAACGCCACCAGGGATGAAGGCTTTGATCTTCTTGTCACCGACGATGCCACCACCCAGGGCGGGGTCAAAGATGATGTCGCGGAAGGTGTTCTTCACCATCTCGAGTTCGTACACACCGGGATTCTTTACGCGACCAGAGAGCGCGAACAGGCGCGTTCCAGCCGAGCGACCTTGACCCAGCGCAGCGAACGCGGCGCCGCCGTTGTTTACAATCCACGGCATGTTGGCCATGGTCTCAACGTTGTTGACGACCGTGGGTTGACCGTAAAGACCAATGGCAGCTGGGAAGTATGGAGGCTTGATGCGAGGGAAGCCTCGCTTGCCTTCGAGCGCTTCGATCAACGCCGTTTCTTCGCCACAGATGTAGGCACCGGCACCGGGGTGAACGATGATGTCCAGCGAAAATCCCGAACCGAAGATGTCTGAGCCCAATGCGCCGTGATCGTACGCATCGTTAACGGCCTGCTGTAAGCGCTCGAGCCCGAGGGCGAATTCGCCACGAAGGTAGATGAAGGCCTGTGAGACCTGAAGGGCGTAGGCCGCAATGGTGACGCCTTCGACGAGTTGGTGAGGCTCACGCTCTACGAGATAGTGATCCTTAAACGTGGCTGGCTCCGATTCGTCGCCATTAACCACGAGATACGAAACAGGTGCCTTGCGCAACATGGACCACTTGCGGCCGGCGGGAAATCCCGCTCCCCCGCGTCCCAGCAACGACGCTGAGTCGACTTCGGCCGCCACGGCTTCGGGGTGCATGGAGAGTGCCTTGCGGAGTGCCGTAAAGCCATCGGTGGCTAGGTAGCGCGACATGGAGTGACTGTCGGCGTACTGAGAGCGAGAAGAGACAATCTTGGGGGCGGTGAGAACGGCCATTACTTCGTCTCCTTCGCCGCACGAGCTTCGCGAGCCGTTTGCGCCGCTTCACGTTCCGCGGCCACTTGGGCCCGTGGTGCGCGAAGGCCGCCGTTTCGACGGACACGAATCAACGTGCCGTGTGGTGGGATTTCGTCGTCACGTCGACCGATGCGAAGATCGGAAACGAGAGCGTCGAGAGCGTCTGGTGTCGTGGTACGAACGTAACGGTGGTTCACCTGAACGACTGGCGCGATGTCACAGTCCGCGAGACACTCGGTCTCTTCGAGCGTGAACAGCCCATCCGCGGAGGTGCCGCCAACTGCGCAGCCCAGCGTCTTGGTGGCGTGATCCAAAAGTTCTTCACCACCGGCCAGGAGACATGCGATGTTGGTGCACACACCCACGACGTACTTCCCGACGGGCTCGAGGTGGAACATGTCGTAGAAGCTCGCCGTGCCTCGAACTTCGGCGGGTGACGTGCCCGTGAGTTCAGCTACTTCGGCCATACCCTCGTCGGTCAGGTATCCGTCTTGTTCTTGGGCGAGGTGAAGCAGGGGCAGCATGGCCGAACGCTTCTGCGGGTAAAGCGAAACGAGCTCATCGGCACGCTGGCGAATGTCGGGGCGGAGATAACTCATCGGTCCACTTCTCCCATAACGGGGTCAACGGTTGAAATCACCGTGATGGTGTCAGAAACCAAACCACCGCGCATAAGCAGCGGGATGGCCTGGAGATTTACAAAGGAAGGTGCGCGCACGTGGATTCGGTACGGACGAGGACCACCGTCGGCCACGATGTAGCAACCCAATTCACCGCGAGGTGATTCGATGGCCGAGTAGACCTCACCGGCCGGCACGTGGAACCCTTCGGTGAACAACTTGAAGTGGTGAATCAACGCTTCCATGGACTCGTCAATACGGGCGCGTGGGGGTGGAGTGACCTTGGGATCTTGGGTCCGGTAGTCACCCTTTGGCATCATGTCGATGCACTGACGCACAATTTTGATGGACTCGCGAATTTCATTGAGTCGAATGGCGTAGCGGTCAAAGTTGTCACCGTACGTACCGACAATGACGTCGAAGTCAATCTGGTCGTAGGCCAAGTACGGCATCTCCTTGCGGAGGTCCCACGGCACACCGGTGGAACGAAGCAGGGGGCCGGTGAGGCCGAGCGCCAAAGCCTCTTCGGCCGTGATGGGGGCGACACCCTCCATGCGCTGGCGGAAGATCACTTGGCCCGTTAAGAGTTGGTCGTATTCGTAGGTGCGGGCATCGATGGTGTCGCAGATAACCAAAACGTCGTCTTGCCAACCATCGGGTAGGTCGGCGGCCACGCCGCCGGGACGCACGTAGTTCAAGTTCAATCGAAGACCGGCCGTCTTTTCAAAGAACGCGAGCACGAGTTCGCGCTCGCGGAGACCGTAAATCATCATCGAGGTTGAACCGAGGTCCATACCGTTGGTCGCCATCCACACGAGGTGACTGGAGATTCGGTTCAATTCGCTCATCAGCATGCGAATCCATACAGCCCGCTCGGGCACTTCAATGCCCAGCAACTTTTCAACGGCCATCGAGTAGCTCAGCTCGTTGTTGATGGGACTGAGGTAGTCCATACGGGTGACGTTGGTTCCGCCCTGCACGTAGCTGAGCTCTTCGCCCTGCTTTTCCATGCCGGTGTGGAGGTAGCCAATAACGGGCTTGGTCCGTAGAACAAATTCCCCATCGAGTTCCAGCATCAAACGCAGTACGCCGTGCGTACTGGGGTGACTCGGACCCATGTTGATAATCATCAACTCATCGTCACGACTTTCAAAGTCAATAGACGAGGGATCCAGCGTGCGGCCGTCGAGGTGGAGAACTGCACCCATTTCACGACCGAGCTGGTCGCTTTCGGTGTCCCGGCGAAAACCGAGCTCCTGGGGCCCTTCGCTCGTCTCGGCCACGAGGAGTGGTTCGCGGTCGATTGACCGGACGGAATTCTTAGTGATGTCACTCATCGGGGGCCTGGCGCTTCCTTGAACTGCACGGGCACTCGACCGATGCCGTAGTCCTTACGCAGTGGGTGACCCTCCCAATCCTCCGGCATCAAGATGCGGGTGAGATCGGGGTGGTCGTTGAACTGAACACCAAAGAGATCGAAGGCTTCGCGTTCCATCGCTTCGGTGCCGGGGTACTCGTGAAAGAGGGTGTCGACAAAGCAGTCCGCCTCGGGCACCTGCACACGAATGCGCACGCGCACGCGACGACTCAAGCTCAGCAGGTTGACAACGACTTCGAACCGCTCACCGACAACACCAGCGGGCAGGGGACGGTCGGCGTGGCTTAAGTAGTCAACGGCACAGAGATCGACGCACATTTCAAAGCCATCAGCGCGAAACGCGGCGACGAGATCGCGGTACTGCGCACGCGTTGGGAAGCACGCGAGATCGGCGTTGAGGCCTTCGCTCGTAATGACACCGGCCGGGGCGTTAGGAGGAAGCGTTATCACTTGGGCGTTCCCAAACGAACCGAGACTGGCACTTCAGGCGTCCAAAGGCCCGTAGTTGAAGCGGTGATACCGGGTAGGCCCGCCTCACGACGCTTCATGATTTCACCCGTACGAATCTGCTCGTGGAGTGTCAAGATAGCGTGCATCAACGTCTCGGGGCTCGGTGGGCAGCCGGGAGCGTAAACGTCCACAGGCACGATTTGGTCGACACCCTGCACGATGGCGTAGTTGTTAAACATACCGCCGGTTGAGGCACAAACACCCATCGAGATAACCCACTTAGGTTCCATCATCTGGTCGTAAACCTGACGCAGCACGGGGGCCATCTTTTGGCTGACGCGACCCGCCACAATCATCAAGTCGGCCTGACGGGGTGAGTTTCGAAACACTTCCATGCCGAAACGGGCTAGGTCAAAGTCAGCAGCACCGGCCGCCATCATTTCGATGGCGCAGCAGGCCAAACCGAAGGACGCTGGCCACAGTGATGCTCGTCGAGCCCAGCGAACTAAGTCTTCAACGCGGCCGGTCAGAAAATTGTGCTGGAGGTCTTCGAGGGCCAAGGGCTACGCCGCCTTTGTGGTTGAACCGATACGGCTAATAGTTGATTCGCTGGTGCGCGACGGCGCGCCCTTCGTCAAGCGCTTCACGGGACCCCATGAAAGGGCCCCTTCGCTCACGAGGAAGAGTAGGGCGCCGAAAACGACTACGGAGAACAGCAGAACTTCGACAAGACCGAAGGCTCCGAGCTGGCGGAAAACCACAGCGAAGGGATACATGAAGACGACTTCGATGTCGAAAATGACGAAGATCATGGCGACGAGATAGAAGCGCACGGGGAAGCGCGTCGGCGGCTCGATTTCGGGGACGATGCCACATTCGTAGGGAGCCAACTTTGCATCGGTGGGTCGCTTGTGTGGGGCCAGCAGAGCTGACGCCACAAACGATCCAGAGGCAAACAAAGCACCTAGAACAAGGAGTCCCAGTATGGGGATGTACTGGTCCATCGGTTATTAGTTCTACCAGAAAACGACGGGAGTTCCGACACCTCATATTCGGCGGACCCTGTCACACCACTGGGGTACGGCTCGTAGGGTGGCGACATGACTTCTCGTGCCTACCCGTCACCCTCGCACATCTTTGACGTCGTGATCGTCGGAGGTGGGCCGTCCGGCTCTGCGGCCGCCTACTGGCTGGCTTCCGCCGGGTGGGATGTCTGCCTCATTGAGAAAAAGACGTTCCCCCGCGAAAAGACGTGTGGCGATGGCCTAACCCCTCGATCAGTGCACCAACTCGCCGAAATGGGCCTCGAGAGCGAGGTGGCCAAGCACGGGCACAAGTACTCCGGCCTTCGCTCCTACGGCTTTGGCGCCTCCATCGAAATGCAGTGGCCCGAACACCCCGTATTCCCGAACTACGGCTACTCCATAACTCGCTACAGCCTCGACGGCATGGTGGCCGGGCACGCCGAGTCCCACGGAGCCACCCTGCTGACCGGCAGTGAGGTCGTCGGCCTCCTAAACGCCTCGGACCCCATTGAGGGCAAGCTGCGTGGCTGCGCCGGTGTTATCGCCAAGGACAAAGAGACGGGCAACACCCACGAAATAATGGGTCGCGTTGTCCTCGTCGGTGACGGACAGAACTCGCGCATTGGTCGCGAACTCGGTGTTAGTCGTCGACGTGACTGGCCTATGGGCATGGCGATTCGCGGTTACTACAAGAGCGACCGCCACGACGAGCCGTGGATTGAGTCGCACCTCGACATCCGTAGCCCTGAAGGTGAAGTTGTCCCCGGCTACGGCTGGATCTTCCCCCTCGGAGACGGCCGAGTCAATGTGGGGGTCGGCCTTCTCTCGACCGACCGCGCCTGGAAGGGCGTCAATACGACCAAACTTCAGGAGTACTTCGTCGCCCAAACGGCCAAGGCCTGGGGACTCAATGAGTCCACTTCGTGCGGTCCCCCAACCGGTGGACGCCTGCCTATGGGCCTGGCTCTCGGACCACGCGTCGGACCGAACACGTTGACGATTGGTGATGCCGCCGGCACCGTCAATCCCTTCAATGGTGAAGGAATCGCCTACGGGTACGAAACTGGGCGCCTGGCCGCCGCTGTTGTGGGTGAGGCGCTGATCGCGGATGATCTCGGCAAACTCGCCCTCTACGACACACGTATCGACGACGCCTACGGCGAGTACTACAAGGTCGCCCGTATGTTCGTGCGAATCATTTCCGAGCCCCAGATTTTGTCGATCTGCGTGAAGTTCGGCCTCCGCGTGGAGCCTCTCATGAAAGAACTCCTCGCGATTATGGCGAACCTCATGAGTAACGGCACTCGTGGCCCGGCCGAACTCGGTTTCGGTGCCATGTCGAAGTTAGTTGACGTAATTCCCCAGCAAGCATTTGACCTTCTACTGAATCGAGGATCAGAGTCATGAGTACCCAAATAACCTTCGCGAACACTGTTCTGCTTGGTTTTATCGCCGGAGCCACCATCTCGCTTGGCCTGCTGCTCGGTCGCATGAAGGCCCCCGCTCCACGTTTTCGGGCGCTCCTCAACGCGATTGCCATTGGCATCTTGATCTTTTTGGCGGCTGATGTACTGCACGGAGCCATGGCGCAACTCGAAGTTGCCATCGACACCCACAACCACGGCCTAACGTTCCTACGCACCGTGCTGGTCATTGGCGGATTGGCCGTCGGAATCTTGGGACTGGTGGGTTACGACAGTTGGAGCAAGCGACGCCGCGCGAAGCTCACTGAAGTATCTGAAGAGAACGACTGGACGCCGGCAGCTCGCATGAGTTTGCTCCTCGCTGTCGGTATTGGACTCCACAACTTCGGTGAGGGTCTCGCCATTGGCTCTTCCGCCCACAGTGGTGCCGTATCTCTCACTACCGTTTTGGTGGTTGGCTTCGCCCTCCACAACGCCACCGAAGGCTTCGGCATTATCGCGCCGCTTTCCGGCGCTAGTGAGCGGGCCTCATGGAAATTTCTGGGTCTCATGGCGATTATTAGTGGTGGGCCAACCACGCTCGGAACCATCGTGGGCTGGTCGTGGACGAGCGACACGCTGAGCGTGGCCTTCTACGCGCTGGCGGCCGGATCGATTATCTACGTCGTTGCGCAACTCTTTACCGTGGCCCAACGTCAAAAGGCCGGCAACTTGTTGTTCTACGGAATCATCATCGGCATCGCGACCGGTCTGCTGACCGAGCTAATCGTGGAGCTGGCTAACGCCTAAGAAATTGCCCGGGCCGACTCGGCCGCGGCCTGCAGTGTCCGATCAAACTCACGCGATCCGTGAGCCATCGAGACGAACATAATTTCGTACGAGCCGGGAGCCATCGCAATGCCGCGGGTGAGCATCTCGTGGAAGAACTTTCGGTAGAGGCCGTTGTCGCAGAGGATTTTCGCCTCATCAAAGTTCGATGGCGCCGCGACCTCGCTCGGAGCCAAGAAGAGACCGAGCAGTGGTCCCTGAGTGGGAATCACGGCGTAGAGGCCGTTCTCACGAATGACCGCTTCGAGATCTGCCGCGAACTTCTGCGCCGCACTCGTTAAGGCTACGTGCGAGGCCTGGTCCATGGCGTTCATTACGGTCACACCAGCGGCCGTTGCCAAGGGATTACCCGAGAGCGTGCCGGCCTGGTAGACGGGGCCCAAAGGTGCCAGGTTGCTGAGGAGTTCACGGCTGCCACCGAAGGCCCCGACGGGCAGGCCACCACCGATGACCTTGCCGAAGCACCAAATATCGGGGGTAACGCCGAAGTACTCCTCGGCACCGCCACGAGTCAGACGAAAACCAGTGATGACTTCGTCAAAAATTAGGAGGGCTCCAACTCGGTCGCACTCGGCTCGTAGCGCCTGAAGGAAGCCGGGGGCTGGGGCAACGAGGTTCATGTTGGCCGCGACCGGCTCCACGAGAACGGCCGCAACGGACTCATCCAGGGTCGGTACAACGTTGTACGGAGCAACCAAGGTGTCACCGACCGCACCGGCGGTTACGCCGGCCGAGTCGGGCAGCCCCATCTGCGCCACACCACTACCACCGGCGACGAGTAGCGCGTCGGAGTGTCCGTGGTAGCAGCCGTCAAACTTGAGAATCTTCGAACGCCGGGTGGCGCCGCGCGCCAGTCGCACCGCACTCATTACGGCTTCGGTCCCCGAACTAACGAGTCGCACTTGTTCGATTCCAGTGACCCGAGCCACCATCGCTTCAGCCAATTCGACTTCACCTTGCGTGGGGGCGCCGAACGTCGTGCCGAGGGAGGCTCGTGACTGGATGGCGGCCACCACATCGGGGTGGGCGTGACCAAGCAGTGAGGCGCCGTAGCTCTGGACGTAGTCCACGTACGTCGTTCCCTCGACGTCAGTGACGTAGGCGCCTGATCCCGACACGACGGTGTACGGCGTCCCACCAACGCTGCGGAAACTCCGGACTGGAGAATCAACACCACCAGGAATCACAATCTTCGCGCGGTCGAACCACGCCTCGTTAGTCATTGTCATCGTTGCAACACTTCAGCAATCTCTTTGGCGAAGTAGGTGAGTACGAAATCGGCACCGGCGCGGCGAACTGCCAAAAGCTGTTCGAGCGCCACGACTTCGCCATCAATCCAACCGTTGGCGGCCGCGGCCTTGATCATGGCGTACTCCCCACTTACGTGATACGCGCACAGGGGAACGTCGAGCTCTCGACGCAGGTCACTGAGTACATCGAGGTAGGTCATGGCCGGCTTCACCATGATGATGTCCGCACCCTGCTCAACGTCGGCACGGGCCTCACGGAGTGATTCGCGACGATTAGCTGGATCTTGCTGGTAGGTCTTGCGATTACCGCCTCCGGCAATCTCCACACCGACCGCTTCACGGAACGGACCGTAGAGCCCACTGGCGTACTTAGCGGCGTAGGCCAAAATAACCGTGTCGAGATACCCGGCACCGTCAAGGCCCTGGCGAATAGCGCCGACTTGGCCGTCCATCATGCCGCTCGGAGCCACGACGTGTGCTCCCGCTTCGACCTGGGCTAATGCGGTTCGCTCGTAGAGCTCGAGCGTGGCGTCATTGTCGACCGTTCCGTCGGCCTTCACCACGCCACAGTGTCCGTGCGAGGTGTACTCATCTAAACAGAGGTCCGACATAATCACCATGGAGTCGCCGAACTCACCACGAATTTCACGGAGCGCCACCTGGGCAATCCCGTTGGGGTCGTAGGCGCCCGAACCCAATTCATCTTTGGCCTGAGGCACGCCAAAAAGGATGAGACTGCGCACACCGCGCTGATACAGCTCTCGTACTTCGGCCAACAGAGACGGCACGGTGTGTTGAAACTGACCGGGCAGGGAGGAAATTGCCTTGGGCTCGGAGAGTCCCTCGGCGACAAAGAGGGGCGCCACGAGGTCGTCCAGACTCAGTGTGGTCTCGGCAACTAATTGACGCAAAGCCGCAGTCGAGCGGAGTCGCCGGGGACGTTCAGTCGGGAAAGCCATGCGTTCAGGCTAGTAGCCACGATTTCATGAACTAAAAGAGGGCGCGCTCGATTTCTTCGGGGGTGGCCGCAATCACCACGTTCGCGTGGGTTTTTCTGACGACCTCTGCGGTGGTCTCGCCCTGAGCCACCACGACCGTTTCGGGCCGGATGTAGGGAGCCGCCACTTCCCACGCCGAAGGAGCACTAATGACCACGGCGTCTGAATTCGTGAGTAGTACTTGATCGGTGCCGGTAAGGACCCGGGGCACCGTTTCGTAGACGGCGACGTGAGTGTGCGTCACGCCACGTGCCGCGAGGCCATTGGCCAGTTCGGGGCGAGGGTGCAGGGCGCCGAGCGAGAGTACGGGTGCGGCCAAATCCATGGAGGCGATAGAGGAAGCCGAGAGGGCGGGCGAGCTTTGCACACCCGCAACGCCCTGTAGCTCGAGGGCGCGGAGCGTGGCCGGACCCACGGCCACCACGTCGGCGTCAGGAAAGCGCACGCGGGCTCGGGCTGCATACGTGGCGGCGCGGGCACTCGTTACGACGATGGATTTGGGGTCGTCCCCGAGGCGCTCCAGGGTGCGATCAAATTCCGAAACTTCAAATTCCCGAGTGGAGGTCAGCGGAAGTTCATTCATGGCACAGCGACCTTCGAGATGACGACGTAGTTCGTCGTTCCGCGGAGGCTCTCGCGTCAGAAGTACGAATTTCATGTCACCGACTCGTTGGCAGTGCGCCGCCGCCAAGTTCATCACGAATGTAACGAGCAACCGTTATTCCGAGTGCAGTGGCATCGGTACCCGACTCTCGAAACCGCAGCACACGAATCCCCGATGGTGCGGCCATGACGCCGCTCAAAGAGAGAACGCCATCCAGCAACGTGGCATGGGCGGCAGCGGGAATCGCGCAACCCGCACCGAGTTCAGCCAGGAAGGCTCGCTCGCAGATCAAACGAAGCGCCGCGTCTTCATCGTGAATCGAGGCGAGCGCGAGCTGCGTCGCGCCGTCTCCGGTGCGGGCCTCTAGGGCAATCGCCCCTTGGCCCACTTGCGGAACGAACCATTCGGGATCGAGTCGCTCGGCAATCTGCTCACTCCACCCCAGACGATCAAGGGCTGCGGCGGCGGCCACGACGGCGTCGATTCCTGACTCGTTGACGGCGGCCAAGCGGGCCGCCATGTTGCCACGAAGCTCCACAAAGTTCAGATCTGGTCGACGCTCCGCCAGAAGGGAGCGGCGGCGAGGTGAGCCGGTGGCGACAGTGGCTCCAGGACCGAGTCCAGCCAGGGAACGTCCCACGAGCACATCGGCCGGATCGCGGCGTTCGGGGACGCAGGTGATAACAAGACCCTCAGGTGTCACCGAGGGAAGGTCCTTAGCCGAATGGACCGCCACATCGGCTCGTCCCTCCAAGACAGCGTGTTGGACTTCTACGGTAAAGACACCTTGCCCGGCAATAGTGGTGAGCGGAACTTCGTTTTGACGGTCACCGGTGGTGACGACTTCGACAATTTCGCACGTCGTACCTACTAACTCGAGTCGGCGCGCCACTTCCATGGCCTGAGCCAGGGCGAGTGGCGAACGACGAGTCGCGAGACGAAGGTGACTCACAGGTCAAAGAGGTTGCGAAGCGCCTCCGTCAGGCGCTGACCTCGGTCCGTTCCGGCGGAATCTTTGAGTCCCAGGGTGGGTTGATGTGCGATTTTGGCGACAATGGAACGTGTTAGCGACTCCACCATCTCCCACTGTTCCGCCGTCATGAATGAAAACTCAGACTGGCGCTTGGCCAATTCCATTCGACGTATGTCTTCGAATCGCTCACGCAGTTCGGCCACGATTGAAGCAGCGCCTCGCGAACGGCGATCTTCGAGATACTTTTCAACCTCAGACTTCAAGATTTCTTCGGCCGCCTTGATCTCATCACGCCGCTCGGCCAGAGAGCGATCAATGACTTGACTCAGATGCGCAATATCGAGTCGTCGAACGTGCAGCAACGCATCTACATCACCATCGACGACCCGAGGCATACCAAGGTCCACGATGAGGACGGGAGTTCGGCTGTCCGCAAAGTCGCTGACGCCCAAGAGGGCGTGCGGAACTTCAATCGCCGTCACCACAATTGAGGCGTGCGGCAGATGCTGAGAAGCCTGCTCGAGGGAGATGGCTTCAATCCGGCCATCGGCGAGTTCTTCTAAGACCGCATCGGCATTCGCGACCGTCCGATTCGCCACCATGATGCGATCGAGCCCGAGGCGATCGTCACGCAGGCCCTTGATGATGCCCTGTCCCAACTGGCCTGCGCCGTACACAATGGCGGTGGCGCCGCTCGTGGCCGCCCCCAGTTCGTGGCGGATGAGATCGACCGTGGCTTGGGCGAAGCTCGTTGTGCCCCGAGCGATTGCCGTTTCGTTACGCACCTTGCGACCGGCGGCAATTGCCCTCTGAAACAGCGCGGAGAGCTCGGCCCCGACAGCGTGCTCCTCTTCGGCCCGTTCGAGTGACCGTCGCAGCTGCCCCAGTACTTCAAACTCGCCAGGCACCACTGATTTCAGACCAGCTGCCACAGCAAAAAGATGGCTCGATACGCCGCGGTCAAAATGAATTTCAAGTACCGGAGAGATTTCAGTTTCGGGAACATTCGTTATGGCTGCCAACGTTGCCGTGATCTCTTCGACGGCGCCATGAAAACGATCAATTACGGCATAGACCTCAGTGCGAAGACACGTTGAGACCAACACGGCCTCTTGGATATTGGCATTCGCTAAGAGCGTGCCAAGCGCCTTGCCAAACTCATCGTCAGGGACTGTAACGCGCTCCAATAAATCCAGCGACGCCCGCTCGTGATTTAGTCCAACTGAGAGAAATGACACGTGACCTCCGCCTCCATGCTAGGAGGGTCGAGCCGCAACGGGCGGGGTCGTAAGTCCCAACGTACGCAAAAGCCCACCGCCGAGAGGTCCGGTGCCATTGGTGAGGTGGTAGGCCAAAATCTGCAGCTCAATGGAAAAGTCCACGTACCGAACCGCTGTACCCACGGGCACATCCAGGACCTTGGGCGAGAAGTTCAATATCGCGTGGATATTGGCTCCCACGAGCGCATCGGCGACATCTTGAGCGACCTCTGAAGGTGTGCAGATAACGCCAATCGTGGCCGGCAAGATGCCGTCGCGTGGATCACGGACAGCGATTCCGGCAATCTCGGTCCCGACGAGCTGGGGATCGACGTCGTAGAGACCGACGATCTGTGCCCCTCGGATGAGGAAGTTACTTGATCCCACGAGGGCGCGTCCAAGATTTCCCAGCCCGATGATGACGACGTCGTAGTGACGGTTGTGGCCGAGTGCTTCATCGATTTGGACCTCGAGGGTCTGTATGTCGTAGCCCGAGCCGCGCGTTCCGAGGGGGCCGAGGCCCGAGAGGTCGCGCCGAACCGTAGCGGCGGTAACGCCGGCGAGATCACCGAGGCGCTGGGAGTCAGTCTTAGTCAGACCACGCCGCAGCATCTCTTGCGCGATTCGTTGATAGACGGGCAGTCGCGCAATCGTTGGCTCAGACAGTTGGCGATTGCGATTGAGGGCACTCGACATAACGGAAACAGTTCCTAGCGTCCCAGTTGGCGGCTGCGCTCGGAAGCGGCGGCCACCGCTTCGAGGAAAGCGGCACGAACAGCACGAGCTTCAAGCATGCGTAGTCCTGCTGCCGTCGTTCCACCCGGTGAGGTCACCTGGCTTCGTAGCTCCTCGGGCGTGGCGTCGGATGCAGCCAGGAGCGCGGCCGAACCTTCGAAGGTGCCGATCACTAGTTGGCGTGAAACTTCGCGCGTGAGACCTTGGTGGACTCCAGCTTCGACCAACGCCTCAACCACCATGTAGAGGTAGGCCGGCATGGGGCCAGAAAGTCCCGTCACAGTGTCCATGTGCTTTTCGCTGACGCGCACGACAATGCCGACGGCGCCGAGTACAGAAGTAGCCCAGTCCAGATCATCCTTGGTCGCAAAATCACCACCCGAGATCGCCGAGACACCCTTACCGACGAGCACCGGCGTATTGGGCATCGAACGGATAACGGCCGCACCACTGGGGAGAGTGGCTTCAATGCGCTTCGTAGAAAGTCCCGCCACGACGGAGAGGACTCGTCGAATGCCGACGGCGCCGATAAGCCGTGCCGCACCTTCTGCCTGATCGGGCTTGACGGCCAAGATGGCGCTCGTACCCTGGGGGTCGACGTGTTCGAGTTCGAGCGAAGCAAGCACGGTCACACCGGGGAGCTCGCTCGTTAGTTCATCACGTGTTTGGACTGCGGATTCGATAATCGCGAGGCGGTCTGGTGTGCACCAGCCCGCCGCGAGGAGGCCCTTGGCGAGCGCTCCGCCCATGCGTCCGCCGCCAACAATAATGAGGTCAAATGCCATGCCTACACGCTAGTGCAGTCGTGAAAGCACTATTTAACGAGGGGATCCAGTGTCGTTGCGAGCACTCTGGCGAGTCTCTTGGAGTACTCCTGGGTCGTGTGGTCGGTATCGGTATAGACCACAATGCCGTCAACTATCGCGGGGCAAATCCATTTACGTGGATTTTTAACACTGGGTTGGCAGTACATGGTGTTGGTCGGTATCAAGGTCGCCTTAATAGTTCTCGCCACCACCTCGTCACGCTGCATGAGCTTGGCGTACACCGAGGTTGCCCCGTACGACAGATGGCAGGCAGTGGCGTCGGACATGTGATTCGCGAGACACCGCGGAGCAGCGACAATGAGCGATGGCGTGGTGCCCAAAACAAATTTTGGTGCCGGGCCCATCTTCTTAATGAGGTCATTCACCCCCGTCGCAAAGGTTTGATCTTGCGCCCCTAGCAACGAGGAGAATTCGGGTCCCCCGGTGTAAAAAATTGCCTTGGGTTGAATCGCGCTGATTTTTGTCGGCAGGTTGGCAATCCACGCGATGCAGTCATCCAAAATTCCACTTCGAAGTGCGAAAGGCCCCTTGGAGTAGTCGAGGGCTGTCGCGGGACATCCCGCGAATGCAAAGACATCGAGTCGGTAACCCTTGGCCTTCATGGCGCTAGATAGAGGCGGAATCCAATTGTCGACGTGAGAGTTACCAAAAAGAACCACATCACCCTTGGGTCTCGAGGTCTCTCCAAAGAGGCACGGCACGGGATTGCGCGCGATGGCGGGATGCCCGTACGGTTGGCACCGAGGGTCAATCAAACCGTTTCCCGATGCGGCACTGACATCGAAGGGCGTGACCAACGCGGAGAGTGCCGGAGTCGTGGTTTGAATTTTAAGTGGAGACTGTTGCGCGGCCACGAGTGCGGTTACGAGCGCACTCTTCGTCCACGGAGTAACAGATGCCGCCGAGGCGGAGTGCGGAAGCGACGCCGCCGCCATCAAGAGGGTCAAGCCAAGAACTTGGCGACCATATCGGAATTTGGAAGTCCATTCCATGGTGAAACTATAAGTGCGATTTGGGTCGTGTGTTTGGGCGGCGCCGATATGCCGAGGCGTAGCCCCGGGCCATCAACGTGGGGAAGAGCTCGTCAACATAACGAAGAGCGGCCCCGCTGATTTCGTCAAACAGTTCACTTGAGGCATCGCCAACGGGGAATCGCATCACTAGATACATACCGTTGTCCGGGCCAATGGCGAGATGGAGAGGAAAGAGATCGAAGTTCTTCGTCATCGCTATGGTCAATACTTCCGACACGTTCTCTTCTGGCGGTGGCATCAACTCAATCTCAACGTAGACGGTTCGCTGACGGAGGGTCATCCAGATGGCGACAAACTGTTTCTCTTCGCCGGCGAAGCGAAGTAGCCACTGTCTCTTGCCGTCAGACGACAGTCCCGTCTCCGCGTCAAGCAGTAATCCTTCGTCAAGCAGTAGCTGCGCCCACGCATCAAGAAGTTGAGAAAAATTCTCGGCAGCCGCCGCGTCAGTGATGGGAGTCGAGCTCATTAGAGGCAGAGCAGCAAGGCGCCCGACTGAAGTCGGTGCACGAGATCGGAGATTGCTTCGGCCGTGTGACGCCAGGTGTACTGCCTGGCCATCATGGCACTGGCGTGAGCCATACCGACGCCAACGATGGGGTCGAGGACTCGTTCGATGGCGTCGGCCCAGTCTTTCGGATCCCGTGACGCCAAGAGCAGTCCGTTTTCACCGGGCGTGATCAAGGTGAGGAGTCCGCCGACTGCCGAAGCCACCACGGGTGTCCCGCACGCAGCCGACTCCAGGGCGACAAGACCAAAACTTTCCGCCAAGGAAGGAACCAATGTCAGATCGGCCGCGCGAAACCACGAAGAGAGCAGTTGGTGATTCTGGGGGGCGACGAGCGAAACTGATTCGATAACGCCCGCTTCGGCGATTCGACGCTGAACACGGTCAAGAGTCTCGCGACCATTCGGTCCACTCGGTCCCCCAACTATGGCGAGGTGACCTGCGCCAGTACGGCGACGTACTTCAATAAAGGTCTCGAGGGCGAGCTCAACACCCTTGAGATCTTGGATGCGCCCGGCGAAGAGTAAGAGTGCTTCATCGGTCGGCATGCCGAGTGCTCGTCGTGCCTCTGCTTTATTGCCTGGTGAAAAGAAGGCGTGCTCAACCCCGAGCGGAACAATGTGAACACGGGCCGGATTGGCGCCATAGAAGTCGACTATCTGTTGCGCTTCGATATCACAACTAGCCAGCACGGCATCCGAACAGGCCATGATGCGCTCTTCCTCGGCGGACCGTTCGGTCGAAGGTTCACCAAATGTCAGAGCCTTCACTCGATCCAGAGTGTGAAACGTCATAACGAGGGGAATGTCGAGTTCGTGCTTTAACCAGTGCCCAGCGATGCCGCTGAGCCAGTAGTTCGCGTGCAGGATGTCAGGCTTGGCATTACAGCCCATCAAGACTCCAACGGAACGAGCAAAGTCATCAACCCACAGTCGAAGTTCACTCATTGGGAGTGAGGTCGTTGGTCCAGCGGTGACGTGATGGACGGTGAGGCCCGGCTCCACCTGGACTTGGTCGCGCTGAATAGGACTGTCGCGTCGGGTGTAGATATCAACCGAGTGGCCCTGACGAGCTAGTGCCGCGCCCATTTCCCGAACATAGACATTCATCCCACCACCATCACCAGTGCCTGGTTGTGCCAACGGCGAGGTGTGGTAGGAGAGAACAGCGAGACGAGCCATTACGCCGTCTCATCTTTGGCAGCGGGGGCATTATCGGCCAGAAAGCTGCGGAGAATTGTGAGTAGTGCTTGACGCTGGGATTCAGTGAGGCGCGCGTCAGATTGAATGCTCACCTCTGTGGAGCCCTGGCGCTCCTCGTCCAATATCCCGGCTTGGACGTAGAGCGATTCAGCGGAGATCTGGAGACCCTTGGCGATTCGCTGGAGGATGTCGGCACTCGGGCGGCGAAGGTTGGCCTCAATCTGGGAAAGATAGACGTTAGAAACTCCGGCGAGTTCGCCGAGCTTGCGGAGGGATATTTGCGCCTTGGCACGGTGCTCGTGAATAAATCCACCAAGTCCCTCACGATTTTCACTCACCCCTACAGCGTAGGAGGTTCACGTCGAAAGTGGAATAGCCGGCCGTTGGGGAATTACCACCCACCTAATGGCCCTCTTCTTGACAGCCCCGAAGGACCGAGAGTCTGTAGAGGCATCGCCGTTGTCACCTCGTAGCCAAGCCGTTTCCCCAGCCACTGATTCGACCCGCTTCATAATCTCGCGAGCCGTGTCGCCCGGAAGAGCCACGATCACCACCATTTCAGGCCGTAGTGGTCGCCAGCGCCTCCGAGCCCAGACGTACTCCCCCGGGCTATACGTGGGGATCATCGAGATACCGTCAACGACAATTCGTCGCACCACGGGGCGCAGAGCAGCGGCGAGGGCACGAACCAGCATGGTCGCTAACCTAAAGCACAACAACGCGTCGACCGACCCGGGTCGGCATTTCTTGGAAAGGGAGACTCATGAACGTCTTTCAGCGCATTACCGCCGCCTTTGACGGCACCGCCACTGCCGTTTCGGCTCACTGCGACCTGCCTTGCGGCGTCTACGACCCCGCTCAGGCCAAGCTTGAGGCCCAATCAGTCAAGGCCTGCATGGAAAAGTACGCAGCTAGCAGCGACGCCGACTTCAAGGTTCGCGCCACCGGAATCAAGGAAGAGCGCGCCGAACTGGTGAAGCACCACCTCTGGGTTCTCTGGACTGACTACTTCAAGCCCGAGCACCTCGAAGCGCACCCCACGCTTCACGACCTCTTCTGGAAGGCCACCAAGAGTGCTGGCGAAGCCAAGAAGACCAATGACGTCGCTGTCGCCGACCGCCTCTTGAGTGAAATCGACGCAATCGCCGAGATCTTCTGGGCCACCAAGAAGTAAGTACGTACAAAAAAAAATGCCCCGGTGCGATGCACCGGGGCATTTTTCAATTCCAGTTACAAAGTCCAGTACGTCTGGATCAACCAAGCCGACAACCAGACCAACCCAATCAGCCCAGCGCCGAGTAGGCCGGTGAGCCACGGGCGGCGATCAAGTGCCTTGGATCGGCGAATGGGGTTTTCAAAGAAGTGATAGGAAAGCGCGGCACAGATCAGGGCGCCGACGATTAGTTCTACTCGCGACACCACAGACAGGTTGTTGGTCTCGCCGTACTTCAAGAGCACGTACTGAACGGGAATGTTTAGCCACGCGAAGTGAAATAGGTAGAGAGAGTAGGAGATGTCGCCGATGTAGCGCAGTGGCTGCTTCGAGAGCCAGCCGCTCGGAAGGGCCAGCGACGTCGATCCACCGGTCCACAGCAAGAATCCGGCGGGAGCCACAGCCCACCAGGTCAGTACGCCCGGAACGTGACTGGAATCGGTGAGTTTCATCGCCGCGCCAATGATCAGCACAATGCTGAGCCACTGCCCCACTTGCACCAGGCGATCGTTCTTAATCTTCAGCGTCACGGGCAGGGCGGCGAGGAGGGCGCCAAAACCGAGTTCCCAGAATCGCGTGAACGGTGAGTAGTAAGCGGCCACTGGATTACGAGTGGTTTCATACGCACTCCAAATAGCCGAAGCGGCGACAAGAATTCCAAGGAACACAGAGAGAACGATGCGATGACGGCGGAGCCCAAAGAGGGCGGCCGAAACAAAGAGGATGAGGGGGAAAACAAAGTAGAACTGCTCTTCAACGGCGAGGGACCAGTAGTGCAAGATAAGAGAAGGTGGTAGGCCCTGCGAGAAATAGTCCGTTCCCACAGTGATGAAATGGAAGTTCGCCGTGAAGAGCGAGGCCCAGCGAGCGTCTACCAGCAGAGGTTGCGCAGAAAACGGCCCAATCCAGTGGAATGCCGCTACCAGTGTCCCGATAATCACCAAGGTTGCCGCCGGCATGATTCGGCGAATACGACGGGCATAAAACTGGCCCAAGTTGTGCGCAACGTTTTGCCCCGATTGGCGAAGCAGGAGTCCGGTAATCACAAAACCGCTAATCACGAAAAATACGTCTACGCCGATGTAACCACCCGCGAAGTGGGCCACCTTGGCGTGGGCCAAAATGACGAGAATTACCGCCAGCGCTCGTAGTCCTTGAATGTCAAGACGAAAGTATTTCGACTCAACCGCTTGAGAATCTTCAACTTGCAGTTCGGTATTACTCATTGTCATCGCTCTCACTCAGTTTGGGGTGCTGTACACACGTGGTCAAGAGGGGGTTTTCGACGAGTCGTTCACGGTCGATCGGCGCTTGGCAGACGGCGCACAGTTGGTAGGTCCCATCACCGAGTCGTCGCATTGCTACATCGACTTCGCTGAGGAGCGCTTCAATCTTTACAACCGATTCGTTTTCAATTGTCACGAGGTCACACTACTAAAGGCCCAATTTCGAACACTGTCGAAATTTGCCATGTTGTTCGTAAAGATCAATGGGTGTTGCGCCTTCGCGCATGACGCATGACGCATGAGGGGAAGTTCACGGTCTCGCGAATCGTCACAGTTTCGTAACTCAATTTTCTGGAATTGTGAGCAACGTGTCTCTAGTATTGCTACTAATACAAGTTCATCACTAGCAAATGAGGTAAATCATGCGAAAGTCCCTACAAACTCTCACTCGACGGGGTGTCGCCGGGCTAATGCTCGCACTTCCGCTCGTGGGTATTAGCGCCAATGCGGCGCATGCTTCCGGCGGTACCGTCCGCGTAGTCGGCTATTCGATCGTCCGAAATGCCTACACGGCACTCGAGACCGCCTTTGCTGCCACGCCTGCTGGCGCGGGCGTCACCTTTACCAACAGCTTTGGCGCCTCCGGCACCCAGGCCACCAACGTTGCCAACGGACAGCCGGCCGATCTAGTCAACTTCTCGCTGGAGCCCGACATTTCGACCGTTGTGGCCAGCGGCCAAGTCGCTGCCAACTGGAAGACGCAAGAGTTGAAGTACGCCGGCGTCAACACCTCCTACACCGGTTCGCGCCAGCAGACGGTGTACACAACGCCAGGAATCGTGACCGACTCAATCGTGGTCTTCGTGGTTCGCCCTGGTAACCCCAAGAACATCAAGGACTGGACCGACCTAACCAAGACTGGCGTCAGCATCATCAACCCCGATCCACGCAGTTCCGGTTCAGCCAAGTGGAACCTGCTCGCTGGCTACTCGGCCCAACTCAGCGCCGGCAAGACGTCGGCGAAGGCGCAGGACTTCTTGGGCAAGCTGATCAACAACATCACTATCCAGCCGACGAGTGGCTCACTTGCACTGGCGAGTTTCATCGCCGGTAATGGTGACGTGCTCTTGAGTTACGAAGATGACGCTCTCGCCGCCATTGGTGCGGGTAAGGCGATCCAGATTGTTACTCCGCCCACGAGCTTCTTGATCGAAAACCCGGCGGCTCTCACGAAGAGTGGCGAATCAAATCAGGCTGCCAAGGACTTCTATAAGTTCATCTTCTCTACTGCCGGTCAGACCATTTGGGCCCAGCAGGGTTACCGTCCCGTCCTGAAGTCCGTCGCGACGTCGAGCAACTCGACTTTCCCTAAGTTCAAGACGACGAAGAGCCTCTACACCATTAACACGCTGGACAAGAAGGGTTGGTCGGTGATTGACCCGCAGTTCTTCTCCCCCACCGTGACCTTTGGTAGCGACAAGAAGCACCCGAAGACTGGCATCGTTACCTATTTCCTCCAAGTTGCTGGCCGCTAACCACGCGTCGAGCGAGACAACGACCGGCCCCGTTCTCCCCCGGGGCCGGTCGTTACGACGTTCACGCACATCTCAGTACGCCGTATTTTCATCACTTCGAAAGCACTCCCTTCTCACTACCTACGTGAGCCTCTTGGTCTTGATCCCATTCGCGGCACTCATCGGTAATGCGTTCAGCGATGGCATCAGTGGGTTTGTCTCGGCGATTACTCAGCCCGAGTGCGTCCGAGCTCTCACACTCACCATTGGGTGTGCAATCTTGGCCACGGCGGTCAATGCCGTTATGGGCACCATGATTGCGTGGTTGCTCGTCCGAGACGACTTTCGGGGTAAGCGCATCATCGAAGCGGTCATTGACGTGCCCTTCGCACTACCCACCATCGTGGCTGGCGTGACCTTGATGACACTGCTCGGCCCCCACTCCCCCATCCATCTCTCACTGGCCAACACGTGGGGCGGAATTGTGGTGGCCCTCCTCTTTGTCACGTTGCCATTGACCGTGCGCACCGTCGAGCCGGTCCTTGAGTCCATGTCCACTGCGCCCGAGATGGCGGCAACGACCCTAGGGGCGTCAAGTTGGCGCACCTTTCGAACAATTACGTTGCCCAGCTTGACCCCAGCCATCTTGACTGGAGCGGGCCTGTCCTTCGCCCGCGCCGTCGGCGAATTCGGTTCAGTCGTCTTTATATCTGGCAATCGACCTTTTCACACTGAGGTTGCGAGCTCCTACATCTTCATGCTGAGCCAGAGCCAGAACTTCACCGGTGCCGCAGCCGTTTCCGTGCTCTTGCTCGTTATCGCGATTGCCGTGTTGACACTGTTTGCAGTTTTATCCCGCAGGCTGACTTCTCGACTGGGGAATTCATGAAGACCATTCGTCTCATTGTCATCGCCTATGTTGCAATGCTCATTGGTGCCCCTCTCTACTTGGTGTTTCACGAAGCGTTCGCCCAAGGGCTCCAGGGTCTATGGCTTGCGCTGCGCGATCCTCAGATGGTGGCCGCCATGAAGCTCACGGGCATAATCGCACTGGTCGTAACGCCCTGCAACGTGCTGTTCGGTGTCGGAGCTTCGCTCGCGATTGTGCGATCTCCGTCGCGCTGGACAAAGTGGCTGGACATCATTATCGACGTGCCCTTGGCTGTCTCGCCAGTCATCGTCGGCGTGATGCTGGAGCTCGCCTACTCCTACAAAGGTTGGTTCGGATCGGCTCTTGCCGGCCACGGTCTCCAGATCATGTTCTCGTGGCCGGGCATCGCACTCGCTTCGGCCGTTGTCTCGCTCCCCCTCGTTTCTCGCGAGATCATTCCCCTGCTTCGTGAAGTGGGAACCGGACAGGAAATGACGGCAGCAACCCTGGGTGCCAGCACTATCAGAACATTTGTAACAGTGACGCTGCCCACGATGCGCTGGGCGTTGGCCTACGGACTACTGCTGACATTGGCTCGAGTCATTGGTGAGTACGGCGCAGTGCTCATCGTTTCTGGCAATGTCGCCTTTCAAACACAGACGCTGACGTTGAACATCGGCGAAAACTTCGAGAACTACAACCCCACTCAAGGCTTTACGGGCGCTGCGCTCTTGGCTCTGACCTCAATCGTGGCCCTGGTCACACTCAACATCATCAAACAACGCGAAGGAATCCGCCGTGAGCATTGAACTTTCCAATATCTCAAAGTCCTATGGCGAAAGCCAGGTGCTTTTTAATGTCAACGCTGAACTCAAGACTGGCTCCATGACGGCGCTCGTGGGTCCGTCGGGTTCCGGCAAGTCAACATTGCTCCGCATCATTGCGGGACTCGAACACCACGGAAACGGTCGAGTCTTTATTGAGGGTCGTGACGTCACCGATATCCCCGTGCGAGAGCGCAACATTGGCTTTTGCTTTCAGGACTACGCACCATTTCGCCACATGACCGTCGCCGACAACGTTGCCTACGGACTACGCGTCCGCAAAGTGCCACGAAAAGACATTCGTGTTCGGGTGTCCACCATGCTGGAACGAGTCGGACTCGAAGCACTCGCGGATCGCTATCCCCACGAGCTTTCCGGTGGGCAGCGACAGCGCATGGCCCTTGCTCGAGCCCTCATTATTGAGCCAGACGTCCTGTTACTCGACGAACCGTTTGCAGCCTTAGACGCCCAGGTCCGATCAGATCTGCGACTCTGGGTTCGTAATTTGCAACACGAACTAGGCATCACGACGATTCTGGTCACGCACGACCAGTCAGAAGCGATGGAAGTCGCTGACCAACTCGTGGTGTTGCACGCCGGCCAGATTCAACAAATCGGCAGCCCCGAGGAGATTTACGACGCTCCGGCCAACATATTCGTGCAGAACTTCCTCGGGCCCATCACCGTCTTCCAGGGTGAGCCTGTTCGCCCCCACTCACTTCGACTCGACCGTCTGGCTGGTGCAACCAATGCACAGGTCAAGGATGTGATTCGCCTGGGATTTGAAGTTCGCGTCAACCTACAACTCGCCGACGGGGCGGAACTGTGGGTGCAGTTGACCCACGATGAGGCTCTCGCACTCAGCCCGCTCATTGGCGAACAACTCAAAGTTTCCAAGCGCTCAGATTCATAACGTCACGTTGTGAATTACCATGTAGCACGGGCCGCTAGCTCATCGGGAAGAGCAGGAGACTTTTAATCTCAAGGTGCCGGGATCGAGACCCGGGCGGCCCACCACCTTTTTTTGTAGTGCCTTACCTCTACTAGGCCCTTTTAGGGAAGCGCAGCGGTCGTATTGATGGCCACGCTTGCGGGGAACGAAGTCTTAATTCCCGTCAAAGCAGTGGTCTTCTTGTCAGCTCCGAAAATGTACCGGATCTGTGCAATAACAGCCTGTTGCGTAGGTCGCCAGCTCGTCGTCACTGGTTCGGCCGGCGACGAACATCCATCTGACGCCAGTCCTGAGAGATTGCTCGGGATGGTGATGTTCAACGCGAGGGCGAGGGCCGTGAGGCCACCTTCACCGGGATTGATTTGACAAAGGTCACTGAAGGCCTGGTGGCCAGCGTTGGTGAGTTCAACCAATCGCCGACTATTCGTCAGTGATCCGTATGCACTCTCGATTGCGGTTACCGACACGACATTGTCGAGCTGCCCCGTCACAAAGAGTCCGGGCATCTGCGGAATGGTATTGAAGGGTGCGGCAAGTGACTGTGACCAAGCACCAATCGAAGCACCGGCGAGGCCAATGAAGCCCTTCAGTGTCGACGTCGAACCTTTGGTTGCTGTTTCAAAAGAGGCGAGACGCTCAACGGCCGATCCGCCAGCCGAGTGACCAATGGCAATCACCCGGAGGGCATCGACGTGCGTCGACGCCAAGCCGAACTTCTTGGCCTTCGCGGCCGCCATCACGGCTTCAAGGTCGTAGACATCGGCGTTGGGATTCGAGCTCACTGGAGCAACGTTCGCTATCTGATTGATCACCTGCGTGAGATTGCGTACGGGAGTTTCTGGAGCCGCGACGACGTAGCCCCAGCTAGCGATGGCAGTAGTTAATGCCGACGATTGATCGCGGAACCCGGCGTAGCCATGAGAGAACAGTACGAGTGGGAACCTGCCGGAAGCTGCCGCTGCTTTCGTGTACGCATTCGTCACGTACGTCGCCTTAGCGGCATTGGCTCGGCTCGCGGCATCCACAGTGAGGAGCGGCTGCAAGAAACTGGGTAGCCAGGAGCCAACGTTGTACGAGGCCTTCGTCTTGCCGGCCTTGGCCGCGGGGTACCAGATGTCAACCTTGATTGAGTATGTCGCGCCACCGGGCTGAGGCACAGTCACACTCACGGTGACGGTGTCGACGCCAACGGCGTAGGGGCCCTTGGTTGAAAAAGTGCTACCCGTCAAAGTCTTAACGGGTACGTAGGTGTCCCCCTTGGAGTCCTTGGCGGTGGTTGCAGCGGAGGCCAATGAGGCCACCCCTAGCACTGCACAGGCTGTAGCAATTCCAACAAGACGCTTCATGGTTCCCCCCATAAATAGTTCGTGACGAGGATGACACTACCGACATCTAGGACCGATGGCACACTTCGATATTTTTTCGAAGGCTACGGCTGCTCTATGCGAGTGCTGAACGCCCCAAGGAGAGACGTTCCGCGACCTTTTCGACCTGGTCATGAAGGGTCGCCGTTAGTTTGGCCATTTCATCGCGGGCCCGTTCAGCCTCTGCGCTGAGTCCGGCGAGATGATCAAGGTCCCACCACGCCGTGACGGGCTCGAGCACGTCGCCCAAGAACTGACTTAAGCCGTAAATACCTTCACGCGCGATTCGCACGGCGTGGCGCGTAAAGCCCGGGATACCCGTTCCCGGCATGGCAAAGCTCATGGCCTGCTTCGTGGCGGCAATCATCATGGCACTCGGGTCGATAACAAAGGCCGCTTTGGCGAGGTCTCGGTAGAACATGTAGTGCTTGGTCTCGTCGCCAGCGATGAGACCAAGAATGCGTCGGCCCATCACATCTTCTTTCGGCAACTTGGTGGCCGTGTTGCGGTGGGCGATTTGTGTCGCGCGCTCCTGAAAGGCCACGTAGGTAATGAGATCCGCCAGCGATTCGGGGTGCGGCCCTTCACCCGTCTTCATCTGGACTCGACGACCCTCTTCCAACAGCACGGGGTCGATGCAACGGCTGATGTGGACCCAGTCACGCATCACCATGGCGTGGCGGTTTTCTTCCATTGTCCACTGATGATTCCAGTCGGCTAGTGGGTGGCCCGCGTTCGAGTGGCTCAGAAGCGTGTTGGTGTAATAGGGCAGATTGTCTTCAGTTAAAAGGTTCACGTAGATTGCGCTTCGCACGCCGGCAGGGAGTGGGTAGTCCTCAGCTGACCATGGTGACTCCGAAAAGTCGCGGCCGGTTCCCCAGTTCACTGCTTCGTGCGGAAACCAATCTCGAGGCGCTTCAAGGTGGCGGTTATAGAGCGCCTCAACGTCGGGGGCAATCTCTTCGAGAAGATCAACATGACCATGAGGCCGCTTAAGGAGTGACATGGAGACCTCGTAGGTTGGATGTACCTAGAACACTAAGGGTGGGGCCAGCGCCTTAGGGCACTCTGGTGTCATAAAAGTGGCGTATCGTTTCGATATATGGCGGCACTTGGCAATCCTGAACTGAATCGAATTGTGGCGGCGGCACAGACCCCGTTATGGGACGTTGAAGTCGGTGAAGGCAACACGATTGTCGCGACCCGTGATTCTGGCGTCGACGGCATGCCCTATGTCGTCGTTATCAGGCGTAGTGGTCGCGGCTATCGAGCATCGCTCTACATGCCGGGTGATGACATCACTGTCGAAGGCGATGTCATTGGTGAGGCGGCTGGCAACCCTCGTGAAACTGGTCGCCAAATCCGAGCGCTACTCGAAGACGCAGACCTCAGCTCGAACTAGTCGCGCACCAGCGGCTTGTAACGAAGTCGGTGCGGTTGATCCGCACCAGCCCCGAGCCGCTTTCGACGATCTGCTTCGTACTCTGAGAAGTTTCCTTCGAACCACCGAACATCGGCCTCATCTTCAAATGCGAGCACGTGTGTCGCAATCCGGTCCAGGAACCAACGGTCGTGACTAATCACAACGGCACAGCCGGGAAAGCCCAGTAACGCCTCTTCAAGTGCCCGCAGGGTGTCCACATCAAGGTCGTTAGTTGGTTCGTCGAGGAGCAGGACGTTGCCTCCGGCGCGGAGGACTTTCGCCAACTGCACGCGATTTCGTTCTCCACCGGACAGCTGTCCGACGAGGACAAGGACAAGACCGAAGAGCAGCTCCGCGCGGAATATCGCCGGATTGCGGAGCGTCGCGTGCGACTGGGCCTCGTCCTGGCCGAGATCGGTCGCCGCAACGACGTGACCGTCAGCGAGCAGGAGATGAACAACGCCCTGATCGCCGAAGCCCGTCGTTATCCGGGCCAGGAGCGGGAAGTGATCGAGTTCTATCGCCAGAACGCCCAGGCTGCCGCCCAGCTCCGTGCGCCGGTCTACGAGGAAAAGGTCGTGGACCTGATCTTCTCCCGCGCCCAGGTGGAGAATTCCCCGGTGACCCGCGACGAGCTGTTCGCCGAGGACGATCTGCCGGAAAGCTACGGCGCGGCCTGATCGCGACGGGTTTTCTCCGTCGTTCCGTCGTTCCGCACAGCTTCTCGGGTCGAGGTGGGTTGCAACTCGCCGCGGGGAAGGTGATATCCTAGGACATACCGCCACCGGGCCGCACGTCCGGAGGGCGCTGTCATTGATGAGAAGAGGCCACGGATGCGCGACCCCGAAAGCGTGATGATGAACCTGGTGCCGATGGTGGTCGAGCAGACCAGCCGCGGCGAGCGCGCGTTCGACATCTTTTCCCGGCTCCTGAAGGAGCGGATCATTTTCCTCACCGGACCGTTCGATGACGGCATGGCGTCGCTGATCACGGCGCAGCTGCTGTTCCTCGAGAGCGAGAATCCGAAGAAGGAAATCTCGATGTACATCAACTCTCCCGGTGGCATCGTCACCAGCGGCAT
>CALAYR010000109.1 GCA_937894805.1 uncultured Acidimicrobiaceae bacterium
GCCTCGGCGAACGGGTGGCCTTCCACTGGGTTGGCGAACCCGAGGACGACTACGTCGCCATCACCTACAACGACCTGCTAACTCGCGTTTCCCGTGCGGCCAATGGTCTCACCAGCTTGGGCGTTGAGGCCGGTGACCGCGTCGCGATTTACATGCCAATGATTCCCGAGGCGGTGGTGGCCATGTTGGCCTGTGCCCGTCTCGGCGCGGCCCACTCTGTCGTGTTTGGCGGCTTTGCCTCCGAAGCACTGTCGGATCGAATTCTCGACTCGGACTGCCAGTTCGTGATCACGGCCGACGGTGGCTACCGACGGGGTGCCCCGGCCGCTCTAAAGCCCGTGGTCGACGAAGCGGTGGCCCGTTGCCCCAATGTCAAGGCCGTCCTCGTCGTTCGCCGGACCGGCCAAGACGTCGCGTGGAACGACTCGCACGATCACTGGTGGCACGACGTCGTTGACACGGCGAGCGCCACGCACATCCCGGCGAGCTTTCCTTCCGAGCAGCCCCTCTACTTGATGTACACCTCGGGCACCACGGCGCGTCCCAAGGGAATCCTGCACACCACGGGTGGATACCTCACGCAGGCCGCCACGACGTATAACTACGTCTTTGACATCAAGCCCGAAACGGACGTCTGCTGGACCAGTGCCGACATTGGCTGGGTGACCGGCCACTCCTACATCGTCTACGGTCCGTTGGCCAACGGGGTGACCCAGGTTCTCTACGAAGGCGTACCCGACGCCGGTGGTCGCGACCGATGGTGGCGAATTATTGAGAAGTTCAAGGTCACGATTCTCTACACGGCACCGACCGCAATCCGAACCTTCATGAAGTGGGGCAGTGAACTTCCGGCGAGTCACGATCTTTCGAGTCTGCGACTGCTCGGCAGTGTCGGCGAACCCATCAATCCAGAAGCCTGGATGTGGTACCGAGAACACATCGGCGCCAATCGCTGCCCGATAGTGGACACCTGGTGGCAGACCGAAACGGGTGGCATCATGATCACACCTCTCCCAGGTATCACAGCCACCAAGCCCGGCGCGGCCATGCGACCCTTCCCCGGAATCGGGGTAGACGTCGTTGACAACGACGGCAACTCGGTCGGCAACGGGGAAGGTGGCTACCTCGTTCTCACGCACCCCTGGCCCGCCATGACCCGCGGTATCTGGGGCGACCCCGAACGGTTTAAGGAGACCTACTGGTCACGGTTCCCCGGCATGTATTTCGCCGGTGACGGGGCCAAGCGCGACCAGGACGGGGACCTGTGGCTTCTCGGTCGCGTGGACGACGTCATGAATATCTCGGGACATCGTCTGTCAACGACCGAAGTCGAGCACGCACTTGTCTCGCACCCGGCAGTAGCTGAAGCGGCCGTGGTCGGAGCCTCTGATGACACGACCGGTCAGGCCATTGTGGCCTTTGTGACCCTCAAACTCTCGGCCGATCACGCCGGCGAAGATCAGAGCGCCCTCGTGCAAGAGCTTCGACAACACGTCGCGAGCACCATTAGTCCGATCGCCAAGCCTCGCCAGATCATTCTGACGCCCGATCTCCCGAAGACTCGTTCCGGCAAGATCATGCGTCGACTGCTGCGTGACGTGGCCGAGCACCGCACGCTCGGTGACGTCACCACGCTGACTGACCCGACCGTGGTGTCGATGATTGACGGACTCATGTCAACGCACGGGAGTGACGACGAATAATGGTGCGGACCGTCATTGACGAGTATCTCGAGACGGTCGACCTCGTGCCACGGGCCACGCTGCAAAAGCTCCGCCAGGACTTGCATGACATTTTGCCGGGCGCTGAAGAGTGCTTCTCGTACGGGCTTCCGGCAATTCGCCACGACGGCGTCGTGTTAGCAGCTTTTGCAGCTGGCAAGAAGTTCTGTAGCTACTACCCAATGAGCGGTTCGGTGCTCGACCAAGTCCCTGAGACCTCCGCCTACGAGCAGACGAAGGGCTCCCTGCACTTTGCCCTCGATCGGCCGCTGCCAAAGACGCTCGTTCGCAAGCTCGTTCGCGAGCGCCAGAAGATTGAAGCCCTCAAACGTTCAGCGAGGAAAAAGTAATGATTGTCATTCGATCGATGCAACGAGACGACGTGGTTCCCGCCATTCAGCTTCTCATTGGCGGAGCCCTGGGAGCCACCGTTGAAGACCCTTCTCGAGAGGCTGAGTACTGGGAAGCCGTTCAAGACATCGTCGCGAGCGGCGGCACCGTCCTTGTGGCCGACGATGACGGCGAGGTCGTTGGGATGTGCCAAGTCTTTACCTTTCGACACTTTCAACACGTCGGCGGCCGCGCTGCGGAGGTGGAGTCGGTCCACGTTCGAGCCGATCGACGAAGCCAGGGAATTGGCGAGCAGCTGATGGGCGCGGCCGAAGAGTTCGCTCGCCAGCAGGGTTGCTACCGAGTGCAGCTCACCAGCAACAACCAGCGCCTCGACGCTCATCGTTTCTACGTTCGCTTGGGTTATGACCAAAGTCACCAAGGGTTCAAGAAATTGCTTACTCGCTAACCTCCACTCAGGAGGTCCTATGGAACACATCCACGACATTCGGGAAGAACTACGTCAGCCGGCACTCGATCTTCGGGGCGAGATTCCCGAAGTATTCCGAGCTTTTGGCAATCTCTCTCGTTCGGCCATGGCCGATGGGGAAATCAGCACCGGATTCAAAGAACTCGTGGCCTTGGCGATTGCCGCCACGCGCCGTTCGGGTCGCGAGATTACGCCGCAAAAAGAGCAGAACACACGCAAGTGGTTATCGACGGTGCCTCTGTTGATTGGGCTTGCGTACAAGATTT
>CALAYR010000110.1 GCA_937894805.1 uncultured Acidimicrobiaceae bacterium
GAGGCTCATGGCCACCAGCGGCTGATTGCCCCAGGTGGCCAATGCCGTCTCCCCCAGCAGCAGGGCGGAGGCGGTGACGAGGCCGAGCGCCACCGGGACCATGCCGCGCTCAATGCGCCGGAGCCAGATGGCGCCGGTCAGCCGGGCGCGCATGGTGGCAAACCCCAGCGCCAGCAGCCCCGCCGGCCCGCACATGGCGATGGTGGCACCGAGCAGCCCGAGTGGCCCCGCGACATGCCAGCCAAAGACGCCCACCACCAGCACATTGGGCCCGGGCGAGGCCTGGGCCAGGGCATAGCTGCGGGCGAAGCTGGCATCATCCATCCAGCCATGCTCATCGACGATCAGCCGGTGCATATCGCCCAGCACCGCGCTGCCGCCGCCCTGCGAGCGGCGGCCGACCCGTATTTGAAGAAACTCAATCTCCATTACTGAGTCGACTGCGGTGACCGGTAGGCTTCAGATTCACTCAGACAAGGAATAGGACTATGGCGAATAAGTGGTTTGAGACAGTCGCAATTGCCCAAGCGCGAGCAAAGAAGCGCCTCCCTAAGTCGGTCTACGGTGCCCTCATCGCCGGCTCAGAGAAGGGTCTGTCCTCGAGCGACAACACGCTGGCGTTCGATCAGTTGGGTTTTGCCCCCCACATCGCCGGCCTCACCCGCGACCACGACCTCGCTACTTCGGTGATGGGTCAACCGCTTTCGATGCCCGTCATCATTTCGCCCACTGGCGTACAGGCCGTCCACCCCGACGGAGAGATTGCCATTGCTCGCGCGGCCGCGAATCGCGGACTCTCGATGGGCCTCTCCTCGTTTGCCTCCAAGTCGATTGAAGAAGTCGCCGCCGTCAACAATCAGGTCTTTTTCCAGATGTACTGGTCGGGCGACCGCGACACCATGGTGCAGCGCCTCGAGCGGGCTAAGGCCGCCGGAGCCAAGGGCATCATCGTGACCTTGGACTGGTCCTTCTCCAATGGTCGCGACTGGGGATCTCCCTGGATTCCCGAAAAGGTCAACCTGAAGGCCGCGGTGAAGTTGGCGCCAGAAGTGCTGGCCCGCCCCCGTTGGTTGGCCACGTTCGCTAAGACCTTGCACCTACCCGACCTCTCGGCGCCGAACATGGCTCACCCCGGACAGAAGGCCCCGACCTTCTTTGGCGCCTACTACGAGTGGATGCAGAGTGACCTGCCGAGTTGGGACGATGTTGCGTGGCTGCGCGCCCAGTGGGATGGCGCCTTCATGGTGAAGGGCATCTGCCGCGTCGATGACGCGAAGCGTGTCGTTGATCTCGGCGCCACCACATTGTCAGTCTCCAATCACGGTGGCAACAACTTGGATGGCACCCCGGCACCGATTCGTTCGTTGCCAACCATCGCCGACGCAGTGGGCGATCAGATCGAAGTAATTTTGGACGGCGGTATCCGTCGCGGTAGCGACGTGGTCAAGGCCGTGGCGCTCGGTGCCAAGGCCGTAATGATTGGTCGGGCTTACCTCTGGGGGCTCGCCGCCAACGGTCAGGCCGGCGTGGAAAACGTTCTCGACGTCTTGCGTGGTGGTATTGACTCCACACTGATGGGCCTCGGCAAGTCCAGCATCCATGATCTGAATCGTGACGATGTGGTGGCTCCGGACGGATTCTTCCGCCAACTAGGAACGAAGTAGTCCGCTAGAAAGACGTGCGACAGCTGTCGTCGCCGCGCGCTTTCGACGTCAACTTCACCATGGTGCTCGATGCACCGAGCCCGTCCAGCATTCCACTGACGAGTCCTCGGTCCACGGCGCACAACACGGGGTGGTGTACCGCAGCGTCGCCGAAGGGGCACGTGCTCGAAACGAGTGAACCGCCTGCTCCATCGCGGCCCGCCTCGGCTTGAGCGGCAAAACCGTGAGCCGTCAGAGCATCGGCCACGACGCGAAGTGCATCGAGCGCTGACGCCTGGGCGCTGGAAGTGTCGACGCCGTTAGCGAGTTCGCGGCCGTACTCTTCGCCCACGGAAAGGGCCATCTGCTCGGCCGCTTCAGGTCCGAGGAGTTCGAGGGCGCGCTCCAAGAGGCGAACTATCAGGGCGTCGCGCTTGGCCGAGCCGTTCAGTTCGATCGGAACGTTGGTGACTTGGTAGGCCTTGGCCGGTCGGCCCACGCCATTGTTGCGGCGCTCTTCATTCCGCACGAAACCGGCTTCCTCAAGCTTTTCGAGGTGGTGGCGGGCCACATTGGCGTGAATTGAGAATCGCTCCGCCAGTTCGTTGGCCGTAGTGCCAGCGTGATCCTTGACATAGAAGTAGATAGCGCGCCGGGTCGCATCACCAAAGACAGAGGTCAGCAGCCGGAGGTGTTCCGTGAAGGCATCGGCGTCCAAGACGGGGCGCGACTCTGCAATAGTCATGTATTCATAGTAGGAGTCAGCCGTTCTCAATCGCCGTTAGGGTTTCAGGCGAATCGGTAAAGGAACACTTGTGAGCAATCCCACCCTGCGTCAAACCCTCGAAGCCATCATTGAGCCTCAACTCGTCCGCCCCCTCGGCGCCGTCGGCTTTGTGGGCGCTGTCGACATCACGGGTCCCTTCCCTCGGGTGGAGTTGGTCCTCCCGTTTACCTCCTGGCCCACGGCCCCCCTTCTCGAGGCGGCCATCAAAGAAGTAGCCGAGGGCACCTCGATTGTTCGACGTTCAATGAACGAAGACGAGCTGATGGCCCTTCGTAACTACATCCGTGCCGAGATGCGTGGCGAGCCCGGACCTGGTCACCACGATCACAGCGAACCCGGACCGCGCTTCTTGGACAAGACCTCACGAACTCGCGTGCTCGGTATTAGCTCCGGCAAGGGTGGCGTTGGTAAGTCTTCGGTGACGGTCAACTTGGCTATCGCGTTGGCCCAGGCCGGCCACAAAGTCGGTGTACTCGACGCCGACGTCTACGGTTTCTCGCTCCCCAAGATGCTCGGTGCGGACCACGACCCCATTGTCTTGGGTGACACCGTTATCCCCACGTTGGTGCACGGCGTGCGCTGTCTGTCAATGGGTTACTTCGTGCCCGACGAACAGCCCGTCATCTGGCGCGGCCCCATGTTGCACAAGGCCATCGAACAACTCGTCACCGAAGCGTGGTGGGATCAGCCCGACTTCTTGCTGATTGACATGCCGCCCGGCACTGGCGACGTCGCACTGACCTTGAGCGAGATTGTTCCCCGCATTGAGATGTACGTCGTCACCACTCCTCAGGCTGCCGCTCAGCGCGTGGCTCAGCGGTCGGCCTACGCGGCTCGCAAGCTCAAGTTGGCCGTTCGTGGTGTCATTGAAAACATGAGTTGGTTCGTGGGCGATGACGGCAAGCGTTACGACATCTTCGGCTCCGGTGGCGGTCAGAAGTTGGCCGACGAACTCGGCGTTCCATTACTCGGTCAAGTGCCGCTCAACATGACGCTCCGCGAAGGCGGCGACGAGGGAACCCCTATCGTCACCGACGGCAATGAAACGGACGTTCACGCAGCCTTTGCTCAACTCGCCAAGACGATTGCGGCCCAGGGTCAAGCACGCGTCTACCGACAAGAACTTCGCTTGGTCTAGATCAAGTACCGGGGAGTCGGTAGAACGAACCGAACCCGGGTCCCAGGATTCCGTTGTAGAGACCGTTGAACCACGCCGGAATCTTGATGTCGGCCGAATTGCATGAGTGTTGCGTCCACCGATTGATGGCGGCACTGGACTCGCTGACCATGACCTCACTCTGAATGCTCTGGCCCATCACCCATCGGGCGTACTGCACCTTGATGGTGCGATCAGGGCCGTTCTTGATTAAGTACTCCAAGTCACTCCGGATCTTCTGTCCGATATCTGATGGTGGACTCGTTCCTAGGGACGAGGCGATGTCATGATTCGTCGCCGAGATCTTCATGCAGTAGCTGCCAATATGGCCCCAGGGCCCAACGCCAAATGGCTTTTCGGCCAGGGCAATGACGGCGCCTGGCCCAAATATTCCAGAAACAATGAAGGCAAGGAAGAAAATGGGCACCCCCACCATCGCGGCGAACCCGGACAGTACTTCGATAATTCGCTTCATAGAGGCCTCTCGTTGAGCCCACGGGGCCACAGGGCGAACTTAGGTCGACCCTATGACTTTGCTGTTTCTCCGCACTTACTAAGGTGAAGCAGTTAGCAGGAGAGTGCAATGGAACTTCAGAATCGAACCGCAGTAATTACCGGTGGCGCGAGTGGAATCGGTCTCGCCACCGCCTACAAGTTCGCCGAACTCGGCGCCAACTTGGTGCTCGGTGACATCGAGCAGTCCGCCCTCGACTCGGCCGTCAGCCGACTTCGCGACAACGGCGCCAAGGTCATTGGTGTACGTGGTGACGTCTCGATCGAAGCCGACGTTCAGGCGCTGAAGGATGCCGCCCTCGACGAGTTTGACGGTGTGCACTTGATCTTCAACAACGCCGGCGTGGCCGCCGGTCCGACCATTGGTACCCCTAAGTCCGTCTGGGACTGGGTTATGAAGGTCAACGTTGATGGTGTCATCAACGGCATCAATGTTTTTGTTCCCCACTTCTTAGAGCAGAACGAAGGCCACGTGATTAACACGGGTTCCCTCGCCGGCCTCGGTGGCGTACCCGGCATGGGCGCCTACTGTGCCAGCAAGTTTGCCGTTGTGGGTATCTCGGAGTCGCTCTTCCACGAACTCGGTATGCGTAATACCAACGTGGGTGTTTCGGCCCTCTGCCCGGGTTTCGTGAAGACTCGCATCTTCGAGTCGCAGCGCAATATGCCCAATGAACTCAAGAGCTACAACGAGTCACCCGACGCCAAGTTGTTGAACGACCTTGGCTCTTCCGCCGTTAACGCCGGTATCGATGCTGAAATCGTTGCCGACGCCGTGGCGGATGCCGTCTTGAATAAGAAGTTCTGGATCTTGACGCACGAGCGGGCCGCCCTGCGAACCACCGAACAGCGCCTCGAGTGGATGCGCGGCTCGGGAGCTGCGACCATCAACCTCGAAGGCGCTACGCAGCCTTAACGGTCAATACCTCGGGGGAGTTGGTCAATCGGCCACTCCAGAAGCGTCACGGCCTGCCGACAGGCGTACCTATCGGTCATGCCGGCCACGTAGGCCACGGCCTCGTGGAGAATCTCGGCATCCGAGGAAGGTGTTGCTAGTCCTTCCTGCACGTCGGGAATTTCCTGCGGGCTCTTAGCGAAGTGCTCTACAAGACCACGCAGCATCGAGACGACGGCTCCCGCTTGGTGGAGCGAAGCGTCGCGCAGATAAATCGATTCGTAGTTGAAGGTGCGAAAAGCGGCCAACGCTTCGGCGTGAGCCGCGTCCATGCCAATCACACCGGTATCTCGAATGGTCCGCACCATGGCGGTAATAAAGGCACCGAGCTGTTGGCCCCGTCGAGAGCCGCAGCGATCACGAACGATGGCGGGGAGGTCGTCGGCCGAAACAATGCCGGCCGACACCGCGTCTTCAAAGTCGTGGCAAACGTAGGCGATGCGGTCCGCCCAACTAACTACTTCACCCTCGGGCGTCGTGGGCGCCGGACGAGACCAGGAGTGGTTGCGAATACCGTCGAGCGTCTCAACACAGAGATTGAGTGACGTGAGTGAAACGTTGGCACCCCACGGAGCGTGGTCAAAACCACCGGGGACAAAGACATCGAAAGCATCCTCACTGGCGTGCCCGCCGGGACCGTGGCCACAGTCGTGGCCAATGGCAATGGCTTCGGCCAGTGCCACGTTGAGACCCGTGGCTCGAGCGATGCCACCAGCCACTTGCGCTACTTCGAGGGCGTGAGTGAGTCGAGTGCGTTGGTGGTCTTCGGGGAAAATGAAGACCTGGGTCTTGCCGGCGAGACGGCGAAAAGAACTGGAGTGCAGGATGCGGTCGCGGTCTCGTTCAAAGCAAGTACGGAATTCATCCGGCTCCTCTTCTCGGACCCGATTGCCCGCACCGCTGGATCGCGTGGCCCCGGGGGCGAGGAGCGCGTCGAGTCGTTCTTCGCGCGCCGCCCGGGAAACGTCTACAGAAATGCCCGCCGCCTCGGTGCCAATTCGGGCCGTGGAGTCCTTGTGGGCCACGGTGACAGCGTTGCCGTCACCGTCGTATCCCTCCATGGTGGCAGCCCAGCGGCGATTGCGTTCAGTGATGTATTCGTTTCCCACGCTGTAAGTCTGCCTCACCCCCGTAACATGGCATCGTTAGATGTCTAAAGGAGCAGTCGTGGACGTACGAATCGGCATTATTCAGTCAATGAAGGAACTCGAAATTGAGCTCGACGACTCCGCAGACCGTGCCTCGCTCGAGGCCGAGTTCGGTGCCGCGTTGGCCGCTGAACAGATTGTCTGGCTCACTGACCGCAAGGGTCGCCGTGTTGGCGTCCCCGCTGCCCGCGTGGCCTACATCGAAATCGGCCCCAACTCCGCTGAGCGCCGGGTGGGCTTCGGCGCCTAACTCGTGGCCTTCACACCTCTCGGTAGTCGCAAGCTCCTCTTTGTCACCGGTAAGGGTGGCGTTGGTAAGACCACCGTCGCCACCGGTCTGGCTCGGGCGTTGGCCGACGAAGGTAAGTCGGTCCTTCTCATCGCTCTCGACAAACGAAGCGAGGTCGGGGAGGCCTTCGGTCTCACGAAACTTTCCTTTGAGCCCACGAAAATCGACGAGCACCTTTCGGTAATGGTGCTCGATACGGAAGCGGCCCTTCAGGAGTATCTGAAGATCAACCTCCGTCTTCCTATCGTGGCCAAACTCGGTGTGCTCGCCAACGCCCTGGACTTTTTGGCGAACGCCGCGCCTGGGGTGCGTGAGTTGTTGACTATCGGCAAGCTCTGCTACGAGGTTCGAGAAAAGCACTACGACATCATCATCGCCGACGCACCGGCCACCGGCCACATCGTCGGCTATCTCGCGGCCCCCGAGGCTATTAATTCCTTTGTTCGCGTGGGACTCATCCGCAATCAGACCGACTGGATGGTCGACATCCTGCACGACCCCACTCAAACCGGAGTCGTAGCCGTTACCACTCCCGAAGAGATGCCCATCCTCGAAACCAAGCAGCTACTCGCCACACTCGCGGCCGAGACGAAGGTGGCCGTCGCGGCGGCCGTCATGAACCGCATGCCCGACATCGTCGCTCACGGAGCCACGTTGTCAGCTATCGACGCCATTATCGATGAGCGACCCGGCATATTTGGATCCGAATCGCTGCAAGGGGTCGTGATTGCCAATCAGTTGGCTGTTGCTCGCCGCCGTGAGGCCGAACACCAGTTCACTGCACTACGCGAGGTCGTTGGCGGCACCTTCCCGATCATTACGCAACCCAATATCGCAGTAGTGCCCGAAGGATCAACTATGGCGCGCGAAGTGGCTAACTCCTTACGCGAGGAGATTGCGTGAGCACACTGCGCGAATCATTCGGTGACTGCCGCATCATTGTGACGTGCGGACCCGGGGGGATTGGTAAGACCACCTCGGCGGCCGCTTTGGCCACGGCGATCGCGACCAACGAACCGCTGCGAGTCTTGGTGCTGACGGTCGATCCGGCCCGCCGACTGGCCGACGCCCTGGGTGTGCCCGGTATTGGGAATGAGCCGGTTGACGTCCAGCTGGCTGGTGTCGGCACCCTGAGTGTGGCCATGCTGGACCCGCGGGCCAGCTGGGACGCCCTAATCCGCCGTCAGGCCGCGGACGAAGAGACGGCCGAGCGGATTTTGCAGAACGTCCTCTACCAAAACATCACCCGACGCTTCGTGCAGAGCCACGACTACATCGCCATGGAACGGCTCCACGAGCTGGTCGGTCGAGGTCAGTGGGACCTCATTGTGGTTGACACGCCGCCCACCCGCAATGCCCTGGACTTCCTCGACGCACCCACCCGTATGGCCGACTTCTTCTCGTCCCGGTTCTTGAAGTGGATTATTGCCCCGACCCGCTCCAGCGTGACGAGTCTCGCGGCAAAGCCACTTACGTACATGGCCGACAAGATTTTGGGCAATCAGTTCTTGACGGACATCACGGAGTTCTTCTTACTTTTGAGCTCCCTCTACGACGGGTTTGTTGAAAGGGCTCGTGAGGTGGAGTCACTACTTGCTGAAGAGTCGACCAAGTTCCTCATCGTCTCGACTCCCGAACCCATTCCCACGCGCGAAGCCACCTTCTTCAATGAGGAGCTGCAGAAGCGGTCCCTCCGGATTGGCGGCTGGCTCGTGAATCGCATGTTGCCGGCTTCGCTCAATCTCACCGACACCACGACGGGTGTTGCTATTTTGGCGCGCGAAGAAATGGCCCAGATTGCTGACGCCTTAGGCGTCGATGTCGCCACCGCGACAGCCGCCCGTGATCGCATGGTGGCCATTGCCGAGGAGTACACCACTGTGGCGGAGCGGGAGCGAGCCCAGCTGGCGGCATTGGCGGCCGGCGAGACCCCAGTATTCGGTGCGTTCACCGCCGAAGGCGAGATTGACACGTTGCAAGGGGTCACGAGTTTCGGACAACGGCTTTTGAGTGCCGAGCGTGTTCTAAAGTTCGATTAAGAACTTCGAGGAGTCGCCGTGATTGATTACCACCTTCACCTCTGGCCTCACTCCGAATCGTCGGTCTACTACCGACTCGACCAGATCGCCGAGTACTGCGAACGGGCCGCCACTCAAGGGGTTACCGAATTGGCGCTCACTGAACACTCGCACCGTTTTGTCGATGTCATGAACACGGTTGGAAACTTCTGGGAACGACAAGGCCACGAACCTACGGCCCCCGCCATGGCGGACTACTTCGACTGGCACGCGCGCAACTCCATTGAGGACTACGTCACGCTGGCGCAACGGGCGAAAGATGAAGGTCTGCCCGTCAAGATTGGTCTCGAAGTCGACTACTTCCGTGGACAGATGGACGTCGTAAGCGACTTGCTGGCCCAGTATCCCTTCGACGTGCTCATTGGCAGCGTCCACTGGCTCGGCACGTGGCAGTTTGATGATTTGGATAATCCATTGCAGCAGGCCGAGTGGAACACTCGGGGCCTCGAGTCGTGTTGGCGGGACTACTCCACGGCCTTCGAAGAGTTGGCGGCAACCAAGTCCGTCGACGTGATGGCC
This sequence comes from uncultured Acidimicrobiaceae bacterium, assembly GCA_937894805.1. Taxonomy (GTDB): domain Bacteria; phylum Actinomycetota; class Acidimicrobiia; order Acidimicrobiales; family RAAP-2; genus RAAP-2. The sequence goes on from CALAYR010000110.1 coordinate 9,089, forward strand.
CACCCCGATCTCATCAAAGTTGCCGGTCGAGTCGTTGATGACCCCACTCCGTGGTGGGACGCCATGGCGCAGGCGGCCCTGCAAGCCGACGTCTCTATCGAGTGCTCGTCGGCCGGTTGGTTTAAGCCCATGGGGGAGCAGTATCCGGCGGAGGGCTTCCTCGAACGGCTCGTCCGCGGCGGGGCCACCTTCACGATGGCCTCCGATGCCCACCAGTCGGAGCGGGTTGGTGCGCGAGCGAACGACATCGCCACGATGCTTGAACGCCACGGGGTTCACGAGCTCGCAACCTATGAAGGGCGCCAGCGAGTAATGAAGCCGTTGAGGTCGCACTAGTGGCCACCCTCGCCGAGATTGCCTCTCTGCGAACGAATCTCTCGGACAGTGCCGTGGGGCACCTCCACCGACTGGTCGCATCCTGGTCGCTCCTGGCGGACCTCTCCTTTTCTGACATGCTGCTGTTCGTGCCGGCGCGCGAGTCGAGCTCGGCCGGCCGAACCGACTTTGTCGTCCTCGGTCAAGTCCGTCCTAACAACCGGGCCACGATGCTGAACGATGACCTCGTTGGCACGACGCAGCGATCGACTCGCTGGCCACTTGTTGCCGAGGCGCTCGAGTCCGGCACCCTTTCCATCGGCACGGTCGAGATAGATGGAATCGACGAGCCGCTACCGAACTGGGCCATCCCAATCAAGTACGACGGAAAGTTCATCGCCGTCTTGGTGAGAATCCAAGGACCACTGCGCGGTCCTGCGTCGGCCTATGAGACGGTCTACCTCGAGACATTCGGACGTCTCTGCGAGATGGTCACCGAGGGCACCTTCCCGTACCGCGAGTCCGACGTGGCCGGTCCCGGATTTCCGCGCGTCGGCGACGGCATCATCTTGATTGACGGTCGGGGACTCATTGAATTCGCGACGCCGAACGCCACTAACGCACTCCACCGTCTCGGCCTCTACGCCTCCACCGAAGGTCGCTCACTCAAGGAGCTCGGACTCCATGTTCGGGAACTAGAGCGGGCCCGTGAGTTCGGGATTCCCCGTCGGGAGGACGGGGCCCGAGGGTCGGAAGTAGCTATCGACTTTCTCTGCCTACCTATTTTGAATAAGGCTGCGGTGACGGGTGTCGTTGTGCTGATGCGTGATGTTTCGGAGCTCAAGCGTCTCGACCGCCAGATCACCTCTAAGGATGCCGCCATTCGCGAAGTCCACCACCGGGTGAAGAACAACTTGCAAACAATCTCGTCCCTGCTTCGACTGCAGTCACGTCGAAGTGAAGAGCCCGCGGTGAGCATGGCACTCTTAGAAGCGGAGCGTCGTATTCGATCGATTGCCGTCGTTCACGAGGCCTTGGCCAAAGAACCCGGTGACGTAGTGGAGTTCAGCGAAATCGTGAACTCCCTTCTCGTCATGGTGGAAGAGTCGGTGCTCACGAGTCACCCCGTCGACTTTTTGGTGGACGGCGAGTTGGGTAGCCTCCCCACTGACATCGCCACTCCGCTGGCCATCGTGATCGCCGAAGTGATGATGAATGCCGTAGAGCACGCCTTTACCGAGTTCACCAACGACGACGTGGGAATGGTCACGTTGACGTTGCGTCACGAGAGTGGTCACGCTGTTGCCGAAGTTCGTGACAACGGCCGTGGTCTTGGACCGAAGTTCTCGCTGGAAGTTCCGACCAGTCTGGGGCTCGCGATTGTGCGCGACCTCGTGCGTAATCAATTACGAGGGACGATTGAGATGATTTCAGAGTCACCGGAAGCCGGCGGCGGCACCCTGGTTCGTCTTCGAGTACCGCTCGGTAGCGGCGCGTTGCGTTAGTTCGCGAGCGAGCGACGACGGGCGGCGAGCCACTGCTTACGCAGCTTCTTCCGCTCGTCTTCCGTAGTGCCACCCCACACGCCGGACTCTTGGTTCGTCGCGAGGGCAAATTCGAGGCAGGCCTTATTGGCGTCGCAGGAGTCACAGAGGCGCTTAGCCGACTCGATCTGGTCAATCGCTGCACCGGTGGTGCCAACGGGGAAGAACAGCTCAGGCGCGGTGTCGCGGCAGGCCGCATCAATGCGCCAGTTGGCGTCGTCCCAATCGTGGGTGCGGTTCCAAGTGAGTGACATAGCGATAATTCCTTGTTCTGAGGGGGTTTTCTACCGGACGGACCGATTTGGTCGATTCCGACACCTTGGTAGGACGGAAAAGAATAGTTTTCAGAAACGCAAAAAACAAGGGGTAGTTGCGAAAACTTGCAGCAGGCGAATCACTCCATAATTTGGGCCTATCGGCATGTTGAGAGGCTCAAAAGGACGTGGTGGGTCTAAAATATGAGGAGCGTGTAGGAGCCCTTCACTCCAGTGGGCTTCACCACAACCACCATTTTTTCGAAGTGAGTACGAACTCTAAGTATGTCCGAACAAAGAATCCTTTTCTCCATCCACTCCTGGGTGAACGATGCACCACACGATGTCCTCTTGCGTCAAGCACTACCTGCCTGGCGGATTGAATCGATCACTCGATTCCCTTACGATCCCGAACTGACGTCGCGACAGCACTTGGAGGGCTGGGTGGCCGCAGCTTCCGCTGCCATCACCAGTGCGCAACCGCACGGACCGCTGCACCTCATCGGCTATTCGTTCGGTGGGCGGATGGCCTACCTGGTTGCTAATCACCTTCGCGAGCAAGGCCGAACTATTGAGTACTGCGGTGTTATCGACATGCTCGGTGAGTGGCCCAGCCTCCACCCAGCTTCGCTTCGCCGACTGCTCTTTCTCATGCGCGCCAATCCCTCGATTGCGTCGTGGTCGAACCTCATCCGCCGCGGACCCATCAGCAGAATTCGTTGGCGCCTGAGTTGGGGTCTCTCTCGCTTCATCCCGCGTTCACGACGCGCCGCAATTCTGGAAGCTAAGCCCCATGGTGAAGTGACTCGCTATCTCAACCCCTCGATTGCGCTCGTCTGGCAGTTGTCGAGCATCATCAGGTTGAACAAGTCCACAATGCCCATCACACTCTTTGTCACCCAGGCCAGCATCGACCTCTACAAGTCGCAAGATCTTCTCTGGGGCCCGATTATCGGGAAGCCCGTCACCATCATCCCGATTCCGGGCATTCACACCACGGTGTTCGACGAGGAACATTTCGACTCACTGGCTCGGGCCATCGAGCAATCGCTGCCCGCGGCGAACGAGTAGCCATCGCCGATTCAAATCGTTCTAACGACGCCGGCCGGTGGACCTCGTCCCGATTGCCCGCCACGCTCTAACTCTGGACTGCACTGGGGTGAATCGTCCGTTGGCCCCGCGGTGCATTCACTCGTTCTCAGTGGCTCTCGGGCGTAGGATTTTGCGAAGGCCCGTACGGGGCATCGTTCACTATCGGCAAGGAAACAGCTATGACAGCCGAAATTTACGCTCACCGCGGACTACACATCAACGAGCCGGAGAACTCCGTCGCGTCTTTCTTGGAAGCTAAGGCTCTTGGCGTCCACGGAGTGGAACTCGATGTGCGGCGAACCAAAGACGGCGCCCTCGTGGTTCATCACGATGCCGGAATTGAAGGTCTAGGCGATATCTGCGATCTCACCCTCCAGGAGCTCCCGGAAGGCGTCGCCACCTTGAGTGATGTAATGACGGCCTGCCAGGGACTGCACGTGAATGTCGAGATCAAGAACTGGCACGAAGATCCCGGCTACGACCCTTCGGGCGCAATGGCCTCTCAGACCATGGACCTGTTGGCCCAGCTCGGCTGGCTGGAAGACATCATCGTTTCGTCGTTCGACCTCGACACCTGCGTAGCAGTAAAGGCGTTGCATCCAACGGTTGCGGTGGGCTGGCTTCTCGACTGGCGTGCCCCAGTTTTGGAGAACGCCCGCAAAGCGAGCGAGCTCGGTCTGCAGGCCATTCACCCACACTTCTTGACGATTGATCAAGCGATTATGGACCAGGCCCACGCCTGGGGCCTGGCTGTCAACGTGTGGACGGTCAACAAAGCCGAAGACATCAACACCATGCTGGACATGGGTGCCGACACCATCATCACTGACGACCCCGCACTGGGCTTACGGGAACTCGCAAAACGCTCCTAGTTCTGTCCTAGGCCCCGCGTACAGTCACGGGTAAGGAGAACAGCGATATGGGTGTGTATTTCAGGAAGAGCTTGAAGTTGGGACCACTGCGTCTCAATCTTTCCAAGCGCGGTGTTGGTATGAGTGTCGGTGTGAAGGGTTTGCGTATCGGAACGCGGGCCGGAGGCCGAGGAACTTACGTCTCGGGTGGGCGTAAGGGTGTCTACTTCCGCGAGCGAATTAAGTAATGGGCTTCTTCGCAGCGCGTCGTGCGCGCAAGTTGGCGACTGAGTACGCGCTCTATGAACAGTACGAAGATCAGATTCGTTGGCAGCCCGCTGAGTCAGTTGGACCAGTGGACCGTGAACCAGTCTGGGAGTACCTCTACTTTGCTAATGAAGTTGCACGAGGCATCGCGGCCTTCGAGGCGGACTACCAAGAGCTGATTCACCAACGAACGATGTCGGGCAAGGGCCCATCGGAAGATGTGCAGGGCAGTATTCAGCACATTAAGGATGCCGCCGCCTCAATCGGTATTTCGGCCCAACTACTCGAGAAGATTTTGAATCCCGCTCGCCTCGAAGTGGCGATGGGTCCGCAAGGAAATGCGGGCAATGAGCAAGAAATTGCCAGGTTGGCTCACGGCATCGTTGGCGCGTACGCGAACATGATTCATATTGCCCACGACCTGCGCTCGTCTCATCCTGATAAGCGGATTCAACCGTTAACCAAGGACACCTCGGACATGGTGTTGCTGCCCCTAGGGCAGATCCGTGTGTGGTCGGCCGAACTCACTCGGCAGATTTCAGAGTTGGCCGCCAAGTTCCGTTCAGGAAATCCCGTCACGGAGCCACTACGCATTGCATTGACAATCACGATGGATCCGTCGGTGACCGCGAAGTTCAATCGCGACCTCGCCGCCGCCCAACGGTTGGTCTAGGAGTTGGCGAGTTGCGTTAAGGCGTCGCCGGAAACTCGGTAGACGGTCCACTCGTCCATGGCCACAGCCCCGAGTTGGGTGTAGAAGTCGATGGCCGGTTGATTCCAGTCCAGGACTGACCACTGGAAGCGACCGAATCCATTCTCGAGACACGTTTGAGCGAGGTGTTTGAGTAATGCGTGACCATATCCGTGGCCTCGATGCGACGGTCGAACGAAGAGATCTTCGAGATAGATGCCGTACTTGGCCTGCCACGTGGAGTAGTTGAGAAACCAGACCGCCATACCGACGACGTGTCCATCAACCTCAACGAGGTCACAGAAGGCGGTGGGATGGTCGCAGAAAAGGGTGGTGGTGAGCGTTTCGATTGTGGCTTCGACGGCATCGAGTTCGCGTTCGTATTCCGCAAGGTCTCGTATGAGGGCGAGGATTGCCCCGCAGTCAGCGATGTCGGCTCGTCGAATGTGCACCATTCAACCCTAGGCACGAGGGCTCCGATGCTCGAAAATTGGGATTAACCGCACCACTTACCGGCCGGTAACGGGCCGAAAAGCCCATAGGTAGTGGAGATTGCAATTCGGCGTGCTGATTTGCTCTGCCGGAAAAACCTCTAACATTTCTCGTTATGAACATTGTCGTTTGCGTAAAGCAAATCCCAGACCCGGCGGCGCCCGCGTCGTTGGATCCCAACACACACAACCTTGACCGTACGGGCAAGCTCATTCTCGACGAAGCCGACACGTACGGCGTCGAAATGGCGCTCCAGTTGGTCGACAAGGCCGGCGCCGGTGAAGTCACCGTTGTCTCGATGGGCTCAGCTGCTGACCTGTCCGGAGTGCGTAACGCTCTGGCCATGGGTGCTGCCAAGGCCATCGTCGTTTCGGATGACGCCCTCCGTGGCACCGACGCCCTTGGAACCGCCAAGGTCTTGGCTGCCGCCATCAAGCGCGTCAACCCCGACCTCGTGCTCTGCGCTACCGAGTCGAGTGACGGCTACACCGGAACTGTTCCCGTACAGGTTGCTGAGCTCTTGGGCCTCCCTTCGGTGACCTTCGCTAAGTCGGTCACTGTCGACGGCTCGAACGTCAAGATCGACCGTCAGACCGACGGTGGTTACGACGAAGTCACTACACCACTGCCCGCCGTCGTAACGGTGACTGCCGGTGTAGTTGAGCCTCGCTACGCGTCCTTCAAGGGCATCATGGCCGCAAAGAGCAAGCCAGTCGAGCAGCTCACTGCTGCCGACCTTGGTCTCGCTGCCGAGACGGGTGCCGCTGGCGCCGGTCAGGAAATCACCGCAGTCGTGGCCGCCGAATCGCGCGCCGCGGGTGAGAAGTACACCGATGAGGGCGATGGAGCCGACAGGATTGTCGCCTTCCTCGAATCCATCAAGGTTCTGTAAGGAGATATGAACATGTCAAACATTTGGGTCGTAGTCGAGCCCGCCAACGGCGCCCTCACCACTACATCATTAGAAATCCTTACGCACGCTCGCACGCTCGGTGGAACGGTCTCGGCCATCACCTGGGGTGGTCAGGGTGCAGCACTCGCCGCACAGGCTGGTGAGTACGGCGCAACCACGCTGCACGACGCTGGCGACCTCGCCGGTGCTCTGCCCGGCGCGCCTGTCGCTGGAGCCATCGCCGCTCTCGTCGCGAGCGCCGGAGCTCCCGACGTCATTTTGATTCCAACCTCGTATGACGGTCGCGACATTGCTGGTCGTTTGAGCGCCAAGCTCAACACCGGTGTTCTCACCAACGTCACCGGCTACAGCGCCGACGGCACTACTGAGCACCCCGTCTTCGGTGGTACTCAGATTGTGAACGCTCGCTTCACCAGTGGCGGTCCCGGCATCGTGGTTATTCGCGCGAAGTCCTTCGCTGCCGAATCCGCTAGTGGCGCCGCCGCTACTGTCAACTCAATCGCCGCGGGTGACCTCGGCGCAACGAACTCCGCCAAGATTGTGGCCTCGCACGTTGAAGAGCGTGTCGGACCCAAGCTCGAAGAGGCCGCCGTCATCGTCTCTGGTGGTCGTGGTTTGGGTGAGGCTTCGGCCTTCGCGCTCGTCGAAGATGCCGCCAAGTTGCTCAATGGAGCTTCTGGTGCTTCGCGCGCCATCGTTGACGCCGGTTGGGTTCCTTACAGCAAGCAGGTTGGTCAGACCGGTAAGACGGTTAAGCCCACGGTCTACATCGCCTGCGGTATCTCCGGTGCTACCCAGCACATGGTCGGTATGAAGGGCTCGAAGAACATCGTCGCTATCAACAAGGACGCCGATGCTCCCATCTTCCAGGTGGCTGACTTTGGAATTGTGGGCGACGTCCACAAGGTGCTCCCAGCGTTGATTGAGAAGCTCAAGTCTCGCTAGCCGTACTTCGCATTTACAAACAACCCCGGCCATTGGGCCGGGGTTGTTTGCTTTCTAGAAGCAGTCAAACTATTCGGCTCGACGGATCCAACGGATAATCGTGGCGATATCAATCTCGTTGTCACGAAACCACTGCTCGGTCTTATCCAGCACAGCGTCCAGCTCGTGCCCGTTGGCTTCAAGCTGCTTGGCCGTGGCCGTAATCGCATCCTCGGCGTAGATGATGCCGGCGATTGGTCTGGCCTTTCTAATGGCATCGAGCGCATCGACGGGATTCCAACCCTGATCAATGAGGTAGGCGAGTGCCATGGAGGGCCCCCGGTTCACGCCCATGTGGCAGTGCACCATCACTACGGCGTTCTCGTGCTGGCGGGCCTCGTGAAGAGCGGTGAGTCCTTCGTCGAACCACGCCTGGTCCTGACTCGTGCCATCGTCGTGCGTGCCGAGGTAGTGGTAGCGAATATGGGGCGCGAGCTCCTTGACGAGTTTTTCATCTGTCCACTCTCCGCGAACGTCAACGATGTCGGTCACGCCCGCTTCAATCCACTCGTTCAATTTCAGGGCCGCCTCTTCGCGGTCCATTGGGAGATCTCCCGAGATAACAAGCCAGTCAGTGACGGGGCAGACCTGGCGGTGCCAGTTGGCAATTTCATGCAGCTGTACTTCACTCATTTTCTCTCCTTGAGAATCCGGTCCGAAAATGGACAACTCGTGCTCGCCACGAAGGGCGAGCGGTTGTTACGTAAGCGTCAGAGTGGCGACGCGCAACCGTACTTCAGTAGTTCCAGAGTAGAGAGAGGGTGTGACATCACGCGAAGTGATGGAACTACTGCATCTGTTCGAGCATGGCCTTCATCTGGGCGTGAATGAGATTTATGGCCTTGAGCGGACGGATCATCACCTTGAACTCAATGATGCGGCCTTCGTCGTTGCACTTCATCATGTCCACGCCATTGACTTGCGTGCCATCAATCATTGTTTCGAATTCCAACACGGCGTCGTGACCCTGCATCACTTCGCGAACGTAGTGAAAGGAGTTCGTCTTGCTCTCCTTCGAAGCAGCGGAGTCGCCGGGAAATACCTGTCCGGCCGCACCGAGATACAACTTGGTGAGTTCCTTGCCTCGCTGGGGCGTAAAGACAATGGGCGAGAGGAAGACGCACTCGTCGTCTAAGAGTGCGTCGAGTCCGCCGGAAAGCTCGCCGGCCATGTGCTGGTGCCACTGGTGAACAACGGCAACAATCGGGTCTTCGTGATGATTACTCATAGCGGAACTGTACAGAATCGGGGCAGTTCACCACTGTTTTCGGCCTCATGGCGAAGAGTTAAGCCCGCTCGGAGCCGACCCGTAGATTGCTCTCATGATTTCTACACACGGTTCACACCCCATTGGACGCGCTTCCCATCTTCTCGTTGATCAGGCCCGAGAGAACCGACTCGTGGGCGTTGAAGTTTGGTTTCCGCGGGCCTCCGCCGAAGGTGACCCCATGATGTACGAGCTCCTCCCCGGAATTGGTTTTTATGGTGCCGCCCTCGCTGGTGGCTCGCCAGTAACGGCACCACTGCCAACGGTGATCGTTTCCCACGGCCACATGGGCACGCGACTCGTCTACTCCCAGCTCTGCGAAGCCCTGGCCTCCCACGGCTACGCCGTCATTGCCCTCGACCATCAGGGTGACACCATGGCCGATGTCCTCTTGGGCGGCGGTGTTGATGAAGACACCAATATCGCAATGCGCGTTGCCGACTTGCAGTTTCTTCTGGACTCAGCCCTGGGTCGGATTGCTGGCTTCGACCACGGTCTGACGATTGATCAGAATGCCATTTCGGCATTAGGCCATTCGTTCGGGGCCTACGCCATCTTTGCTTGGGCCGGTACCGAGCAGGGTCGATCGGTGTTGCAGTCGTTGATTGCTCTCGAACCGTATCTAGTGCGACTCACTGCTGCCGAACTCGAGCGTGTCGCAACCACTGCCTTGATTGTGGCCGGTGACAAGGATGCGACGACACCAGTTGAAACCAACATTCACCCCGTCTTGCCCCAACTCCAAAAAGACAAGACGACCGCCCTGCTATTGAGCAACGTTGGCCACCAAGGCTGCTCGGACGTTGGTATGTACATCGAAGTGGCTCCCACCGTCCCGGGAGTCCCGGACTTTGTGTTGGAGTTCATGGGCACCATGGGTGATGACACCACCGGTACGGCCGGCGATCCTTGGCGTCCGGTGACCGAGGCCCATATCGAACTCGTACGGACGTGGTTGGCCAACATTGGTGACTCTGAACTCCTCGCGTCCGTGGCGCAACGGCACTCAGGACGACCACTGCTCTAATCACCGCCGAACGCGGGAGCGGGCAATAGCCTGCGTCCATGAGAATCCTTATTACTGGAGCGGGTCGGGCCATTGGCGCCGCCACCGCCACCGTCCTTGCTCAAGCTGGTCACGAAGTTATTGCAACGGCCCGCAACGTGTCGCTCCTGGATGACCTCGAGGTCGCCATGAAGTTGTCGCTCGATGTCACCGACGAAGCCTCCATTGATGCCTGCTTGGTCGCCGCCGGTCCGATCGATGTGCTGGTGAACAACGCCGCGCTCGGTGGCTCGGCCCCGTTAGAGGCCTTCCCGCTCGATCACATTCGCCAGATGTTCGAGACCAACACACTGGGCCCGGTCCGCATGGCTCAAAAGGTCATTCCCGGTATGCGCGAACGTGGCCACGGTGTCATTGTCAACGTTTCGTCCATTCAAGGGAGAGTGGCGACGCCGCTCGAAGGACCCTACGCCGCAACGAAGTTTGCCCTCGAGGCCTTTTCCGAGACGCTGCACTACGAAGTTGGACACTTCGGCATTCGTGTCGTCATCGTGGAACCCGGTTACACCGCACCCGGGATGAAGATGAATAACGACCACCTGCCACAACCCGACGCCTACCAGGGTCTCTACGACCAGTGGAATGACACTGACTCCAAGGTCACGGGTGAGGGCGGCCGACCCGGTCCCGAAATTGTGGGCAACGCCATCTTGAACGCGGTGGCTGACCCCGCAACACCACTGCGTGTTCGCGTGGGCGCCGACACGGAGATGATTCTCGGTGCGCGTACCGCCATGGATGACGAAACTTTCGAAAGTACGATGCGTGCCGTTCTGGGTCTGACTTGGTAGAGAGTCCGGTGCCTGCGGCCGCAGACATCCAACCGCGCACCGTTCGAGTTTTAGCCACGGCCCAGGTGTTGTCGGGTGTTGGCACCTCAGGCACCGTTGCCGCCGGTTCACTCTTAGTTTCTTCAATCTCGCACTCGGCCACACTCGCCGGGTTGGCGCAAACGTTTTCAGTGTTAGGTGCCGCCTTGATGGCCATTCCGCTGGCCCGGCTGACCAATCGCGGCGGCCGACGTTTGGCGCTGACGTCGGGCTATGTGGTCGGTAGTTTCGGCGCCGCTCTGGCCATTGTGGGTGGCGCCCTGCGAGCTCTTCCTGTTGTCTTCGTGGGTGCACTACTCCTCGGCGCGGCCTCGGCATCGTCCTACCAAGCACGCTTCGCCGCGATTGATCTCGCCACCCCCGAGAGTCGGGCTCGGAATCTTTCCGTAGTCGTCTGGGGATCGACGGTGGGGGCAGTGGCCGGTCCCAACCTCATTACGCCGTCGGGTTGGCTCGCCCATCTCTTAGGACTACCTCGCCTCGTCGGTCCCTATCTCTTGGCCGCTTCCACCTTGATGGTCTCCCTCACGGTGATTCGACTCTTCCTCCGCCCTGATCCCTATATCGTCGCCAATCAGAACGCTGAGACGGGCGTGATGAGGGCCCAACTGCCAATGCGACAGGTTCTGGGCATCATTCGCCGCAACCGCCGTGCGCTGCTCGGTGTCAGTGCCGTGGCGATTGGTCACCTCGTTATGGTCGGCGTCATGGTGATGACGCCCGTGCATATGAAGCAGGTCGACGTGACCTTGACCATCATTGGTCTCGTCATCAGTATTCACATCCTGGGCATGTTTGCGTTCTCGCCACTCGTTGGTTGGTTGAGCGACAAGTTCGGGCGCGTACGTTCCATTCAGCTTGGCGTCCTGCTTCTCATCGCCGCAGTAGTCACGGCCGGCACGGCACAAGGAATGAATACGTGGCAGTTAGGCGCCGGTCTCTTCATGCTGGGTCTGGGCTGGTCGTTCACCCTGATCTCGGGATCCACGTTGCTGTCGGAGTCAGTTGATGATGAAGTGCGCTCATCGACGCAGGGTACGAGTGACCTCATTATGAATCTGATGGGCGCGGCCGGTGGAGCCGTGGCCGGCGTCATCATCGGACTATTGAACTACCACTGGCTCTGTGGTCTTGCCATAATTCCGGTGGCTTTGTTGGCCGTTGGCACGATTGTGGTGATTGAGCGTCGTTAAATCAGGGGCCACGGATAGGGCGGCCACTCGTTCTCTTCATCGGGAAACGGCAGTTCGCCTTGCGCTTCCAGCCAGGTAGCCCGTTCCAACGTTGCCGTTACTTCATCGAGTGAGAGCCACTCGTTGAGCGTTCCACCTTGTGTTGCGAGGAGTTGAGCAATTCCATCCGAGACCGACGCGGGAATTGGACTGCCCGCAAAGTCCCAGATCACCGTGCGTAACTTGTCCTCCTCAGCAAAGCAGAGGCCTTGGTCGATAGCCCAGCAACGGGTTCCGTCAAAGAGCACGTGACCACTTTTGCGATCCGTGTTGTTTGCGATGAAGTCCCAGCAGGCCAGTTCGGTGAACCACGTCTCCAGGCGACCGTCTTCTCTCAGGGTGAAGTAGTGATCGTCGGTGGCCGTTATCCAACGCTGGAGTGAGCCGGGGCCGAACTCGCTCTCGGTCCGACCGACGGTCTCGGGAACGAGATGGAGATTCATACTGCGGCTGAGTTCATAGGCCGCCACCTCGCGACGCCACAGGCCATCGGGGAAGTCCCACAGTGGGCGTTCGCCAAGTTCCGTCTTGAAACAGGCTTCCATGGAGCGACCCTCATAGTGCACTTGGACTAGGAGGGCTTGGTTCGTTGAAGCATTGATCCGTCCCACGACTTCAATCTCTCCGGAGAGCAGATGGTGGGCGGTTTCCTCGGGGGTCATCGAATCGGAGCCGAATTTCCGTTAGTTCGAGGACAGTCGTGCCCCTTGGGGTCGAGCGGCAGGTGACAGAGAGGGCACGGGGGTCGGCCGGCCTCCACGAGTTGGGTGATGGCAATTGCCAGAGCTCCGGCCCACTCTTTGGTGAGCGTGACGTTCAAAACATCTTCCTCGTCGACTGAGCTAATAGTGAGGAGAATTGCTTGGCCGTCGTGGTCAAGGGCCACCGTGATGTCACCGGCCACAAAGTCAGGCTCGTACTCGGGCTCGAGTGCCAGGTCCTCGTGCAGGTGCCCCGGCCGTCCCAGTTCGCGAATGGCCGCGGCCATCCACTCCGCCACTGCGGAGAGCTGCTGCTTCTCGGTCTTGATGATGGTGAGCCGTCGGCCTTCACGAACTTGCAGCAAGAAGAGTCGGGCTCCGACGGCACCGCGAGTGCCGACCATGATTTTGTCGGGATTTAAGAATTCGTAGTTCATGAGGGGGCCAGTTCGTTGAGATGGGTGTTGTTCACGCCTAAGACGATGGGTGATCCGTGGCCAAAGGCCAGGATCGAGACGCTGCAGGGGGAGATGACGGTCCGTTGAAAGAGGTCGAGGGCCACACCCTGAGCTTGCGTGACGGCCGCCTTGATGGGATCGGCGTGCGATACCAAGACGATGGTCTCTCCGGCGTGTTTGACGACAAGGCGCTGGATAGTGGTCCACATGCGCGACTGCATTTCAATGAAGGATTCACCATTGGGAAAGCGAAAGGTGCTCGGCGCGTTCTGCACCGTTTTCCATTCCGGCTTCTTTGACAACGTGACGAGAGTCTTGCCGGTCCAATCGCCAAAGTCGCACTCCAAGAGTCCCTTGTCAATGAGGACTTTCTGGTGTAGTGCGCGTCCGATGGGCGCGGCCGTTTCACGGGTGCGTTCGAGGGGTGAAGCGTAGATCGCTACCGGCGGTTTGGGGAGTCCGGCGATCCGCTCCGCAACGGAAGCGGCCTGCTCGTGACCCTTCTCGGAGAGGTGGAGACCCGGCGCGCGACCCGGTAGGACCTTGCCCGTCGTCGAGGTCACGCCGTGGCGAACGAGCAGGACAGTGGTTAATGCGGGAGCTGAAGGCACTTCGTTAATCTACGAGACTTCGCGTCCCTATCCGGCGGTGACGGGAATTCGTCGTGGCCCGGCATCGGCCGTTTCGGGCCAGCGCTTGCGGCTTAAGCGCGCCAGCTTGTGGAGAAGGGCGATGGCGCCCGGATCTTCATCGCCCGGCTTGGTTTCAATCAGACCCTGAGCCACTAGCGCGGCCACCAATTCGCGGCCCTGGTCGGTACGGACGATAACCAGCGTCCAATCGGCAAAAGCGCCAATGCCTCCGGTGGAGAGATCGGCGTGCTGCGCGGCGAAGTCGGGGCACTGTTCGCAGCCCGGGCGGGTGAAGGCGTGGGCCTCCTTAAGAGGTACTTCGTGATACGAGCCGTCTTTCATCCAGATCTGAAAGACACCCTTGATGTTCATCTTCGCAATGTCTTGACGCTGGATGTTGTACTTCGCGGCGAAGAGTTCTTCAAAGATGGCATCATCAAAAGTCTTCGAGCAGAGGAGACCAATCGTGAGAGCCAAACGTCGAGCGATTTTGCCGGCCTTGCGAGACTGCATCACGCCGGGGGCTGACGCCATGCAGCCCATACCGACGAGGGCGATCCGTTCGGCTCCGGCTTCTACGGCCTTGGGGTAGGCCAGGAGATTGGCGCAGTAGGTGTAGCGCGATCCGGCTGTGGCAATCACTTCTTCACGCGTGGTGACCACGCGAGGCTCGGCCTTCCAGGTCGAGCCGTCACCTTCAAGTCCACTGACGAGGGCCGCGTCGATGATGTCGTTTTCTAGAACGTACGAAAGGAGCGTCGAGACAAAGCCACCGTCTTGTCCGGCGGTGTGCAGACGTTCATCGGTGGAACGGGCGAGAAAGACGTCGCCAATGCCAAAGACTTCTTCGTCGGTGCGGATACGACCGTACCGCTGCATGTCGATTTCGCCTTCCCAGCCGCGGAATCGAGGGCAGGCCCGCGTACAGGAAGTGCAGGTGAGGTGGGTACAGTGATCAGTCGTACCGTCGGTCTCGAGGTGGAAGGGCCGATAAACGCCGTTTTGGTCGTTGTAGTCCAAGACGTCGTGGGGACAGCTGACGATGCAGGCGGAGCACCCGGTGCACAGCCCCGAAGTTACGACTTCAGTAAAGAGTTCATCCCAATTCGGCTTTTCTGCGCTCATGAATTCACCTTATGCCAATTGCCATCTGATTTCCGATTAATGCAGTTCCGGTACCCTGCCTAGCGATGCCTGAGATTCTTGAAGTTGAGTCCTACCGAGCGCTCGCCGAACGCGTCGTGGGTGCACGAATCAGTCGAGGATTCTCAGATCAGTACGCCGCCAAGAAGTTGCCCAGTACCTCGTTTTGGTCACGGTCAATCAAGGGTCTTACCATCACCGGAACGGATCGCCGGGGCAAGCTCATGCTGCTCGAGACTGACGGGATGCGACTCGGGATGCGCTTTGGCATGACGGGGGTCCTCCTGCTCGACAGTGACGCCGGTATTGATGGCCTGTTCTACGGCCCTCATACCTATCGCTCGACGTGGATTCGTGCCGGCATTGAATTCGAAGACGGTCGCAAACTTGTTCTCCACGACCCTCGCCGACTGGGTCGTGTTGAGGTAGACCCCGATCTCAGTGAGCTCGGACCCGATGCCCTGCGCATTAAGCGCCGGGAGTTCGACCAGGTCCTCACCATCACGCGCGGGGATGGGCCAGCGCTGAAGGCTCGCCTCTTGGATCAAAAAGTGGTGGCCGGAGTCGGCAACTTGCTGGGTGACGAGATGATGTTTCGAGCCGGCATCGATCCCCGACGCGGTACAGCCACGTTGACACTCGTGGAACGTGACGATCTGTTTAAGGCCTGGACCCAAACCATGAAGACCCTCCAGCGACGCGGTGGCAGCCATACCGGTGACCACATGGAGGGTCGATTCCCTGGTGGAGTCTGTCCTCGTGACGGTGGAGAGATGCGCTCAGCGACAATTGGTGGTCGCACGACCTATTGGTGCTCAGTTCATCAGCACTAAAAGCCTTGTTGTCGTAACGGCATAGTCAGCTGCAACGCATTTAGGTCCAAAGGCCCTAGTTCCCAGGTACGCGTGGCGTTGATACTGAGTCCAGTGCCACGTGGTGCTTTCTATCCGAAGGGGGCTCGCCATGCAGCCGTCTCATCTTGCGGGGATTGTCAACCTTGACCATCCCGGCCACTACATCCATTTTCACTGGTTGCTGATTTCCTATGGCAATGCCATCGTGATTGCTCTGATGATGGCAACGTTTGTCGCTGCACTCTTTCTGCCGTTCCCAGGTGCACGGCGCAAGGGTCACCATCATGAGTAACGCAACGATCAATCGTCAGTGGACGACTCGCTTGCGTAAGCGGGTCGAAGGTGTCCTCCCTCCAGAGAAGTTGCTCCCCGACACGCAGCCCTCCTACGTCGCTTCGTGGATCTACGTATTCGGTGTGGCAACTCTGGCTGCACTCGGACTCGTGACTCTTTCCGGTCTGGTCTTGGCTCTCAAGGGGCCGACATGGTGGCACGTGAGTAATGTCGGTCACTTCGTCAACTCGGTCCACCTCTGGAGCGTCGAAGTCTTCTTCTTCTCGATGGTCATTCACCTCTGGGGCAAGTTCTTCATGGCCGCCTGGCGTGGCAATCGCTCATTGACGTGGATTACTGGTGGCGTCACGTTTATGGCGTCAATTGGCACGGCCTTCACCGGTTACGTCTCACAGACCAACTTTGACTCGCAGTGGATCGCCACCCAGGCCAAGGACGGCATTAACTCCACCGGTGCTGGCGCCTACTTCAACGTGTTGGACCTCGGTCAGATGTTGATGTGGCACATCACACTCCTACCCCTAGCCGCGATTGCGTTGACTGGGTTGCACGTGATTTTGGTTCGAAAGCGCGGCGTGGTGCCGCCGTTTGCAGACGAGGTATCGGCATGAGTAAGAAGTCATTTAATCCTGACGTTGATGTCATCGAATGGACGGGAACACAGCGCCCCTACGACATCATCAAGGAGGGCACGATTGCTCTCGTCGTAATGAGTCTGTTGGTCGTGATGCTGTCAGTGCTCTTTAGTTCACCCGATGATCGCCCGGCCACTCTTCGTCAGTGGTCTCACAGCGACCCCGTGGACTTTGCCACCACAGCCTTTTCCGAACTCAACGGTTCTTCGGGTACAGCGGGGTACGGACAGCCGTACAACAACACCCCGAATGCCACGCAGACGATTGGGCCATTGGCGCTCCAACGCTGGATGGGAGTGCGCATTCCTGTGCACCCCGCCGCGGACTTCGTGTTGGCGCCACTCGCCACACTGCCAGACAATCCGGCCATTGTGGCGGCGCTGCAACAGTGGAAGCTATCTTCCGAATCCGAACGCACGATGTGGATGGGCTACTACGCGAAGGTCACGCCGAGTTTTTCGAATGGCGCACTGCATCTGCCCGACGTGAATGCTGGTCCTATTCCAGTTTTGATGTCGAGCTTGACCGCAATGGCTCGCGCCGGCTCCCTAGACCAGAGTCTGTTAGGCGGGGGTAGGAACTACTACTCCACTGACTACACCAGGCCGCTGCTCTTTTTGGCGGACGGCAACTGGTTCGGTGGTCTCGCCGCGAAGCAACATCTCTCGGGAGACCAGTGGGGCATGATGAACGAGACGGGTAGCTACCCGGGCCAAGCGTGGCTCTGGCTCTACACCTTCTGGTACCAAGTGCCACCGTTCAGTACGAGCGAGAATGCCGACTCATTGATCTGGGGTCTCATGATGGTCTTGACCGTAATCATGATCTTCGTACCATTCATCCCTGGCGTTCGCTCCATTCCCCGTCGGACCAAGGTGTACCGACTGATTTGGCGAAACCATTACCGAAAGTAACGCATCGAGCAGGTGCTGAATGGGGCGTGGCCATCAGGGCACGCCCCATGTACTCGTTTTAGGAAGCTCCGTCGAGGAGTCCTGCTAGTCCCGCCGGGGCGTAGGGGCCGATGACTAGTTGCTCCACCACACCGAATCCGACTTCTTTGCCAGACACGCGCACAATGTGCTGAACGTGAATGTTGGGATAGTCAAGGGCATCCAGGTCGGCAACGGTTAGAGACTCACCCGCGGTCACTGGACCTCCGTGCCATTTGCCGTGTCCGTAGACGGGGTGACCGTAACCAACGCCCCGCATGTGGAATCGCGCAATCGGTTCAAGCTCGTAGGTCTCCGCACCACTGGTCATGGAGCCGCGTTCCATCCAACGGGTACCGGGCCGCCAGGTGAAGGAGAGTTCTCCGTCGACGGGCATCGCCTCGCCGGTTCCAACGAGCGGCAACATGCCACCTGAGTGGTGGAGGTGACGTCCTTGTGCGTCTTGGAAGCTCATGACGTGTCGGCCACCGGCGGGTGTGAGGAGCGGGGCCCAGAAGAAACAGAGTTGGGGCACCCGGGTACTCGGCGCACCGGGCAGTGGTTCACCGACCGGGCGAATACCCCAGGAGCGATCCTTCGTGCCACCCGTGGTTCCATCGAGGTCTATCCGACCTTCGGGAGACTCGATCCAACCTGTCCACGTGCCCAGTTGGGTGGCCCGCGTGACGTCCATAAAGATTCGCGGGCCGTCGTGCATCGTCTGACGTGGCTCTTCAATCGTGGCGGTGGCCTGGGTGTAGAGAAGCTCGGCCCGCAGACCCTGCTCGGGCGCGTTTACCAAAATGCGATTCACTCGCATAGGTTCCACAATCTCAATGGTTATGGGCCCGACCTGAGTCACGCGACCGGCGAGGGCGTCGGAGGTAAAGACACTGTGCTGGCGTCCGTTTTGCAGGACCGAGAAGGCCGCGTCAATAACGCCGCGATTGGGATAGAGGCCGAGAGCCAGGGCGAAGTAGTAGTTCTCGTGGACGCCGTTGAAGAAGAACCGGTCGTAGGCGTTGGGGTGGCCATTCATCGTCACCGCCAAGGGGGCCACGGTCTGGTGGACCGGGTAATCGTCTTCAGGCAGCAGCATGGCGATCCAATTCACTAAAGGCGCCCCAGCGGGTGCAGGCCACGCAGGCGCGTCTAATCATCTCTAAGAACATACGGTCGCCCCGCTCGGTCCGCTCAACAATCACGGCCGCGGAGACCAGCATGACAACGGGCTGCAGTGTGTAGCGCGCGAATTCACGCTGCGCATCAATCCGATCGATTGGTGCACCTAGACGACTCATCTCGTCCAGATAGAAGTCGAGTAACTCGTGCTCATCGCGGCGACAACACTCGTCATCGAGGCTCGTGGTGATGAAGTAGGCCACGTCGAGCAGAGGACTGTTGACGGCGACGGTCTGCCAGTCCACAGCGGCGATAGGTACGGATCCCCCT
>CALAYR010000111.1 GCA_937894805.1 uncultured Acidimicrobiaceae bacterium
ACCGGCTTAATCTCGATACCTGAATCCGTAAATCGTCCGTTTTCGCTTGTCACAACTATCAAGGTTAGAGGTTTGCGTCGGAGTTGACGATTCGACATGGCACGATGTCTAGGTGAGTTCCGCTACCCCACGAGTCCTAATGGTGCTGCCAAACGACGGCACGGGTGGCATGCAGGCCCAAGTCCGCGTAATTAGCGAGGCTCTGGCTAGATCCGGCAGTCAGGTCAGCGTGCTCGTGGGCGGCCGGCTTTCGGATGGAACCGTTGAAGGCGTGACCTATATTCCTGCGCCACCGCTCCTCAAGTGGTTTGGGATCCCCTTCCTTCGTACTCTTCGTCGTTACGCACGGGGTCTGCAGGTCGATGTAGTTCACGGTCACGGACTGCGAACAGGCCCTTTCGTAGCCCTCGCCCGCCGTCGAGCCAGACGATTTGTCACCTGCCACGGAATCGACCCCGACGCCATTCCTCGCGGTCTGCTTCGGCTACTCCGTATCCTTCCGGTCAATGTTTTGGCCTGCGGCTCGGGACCACAAACTCTCCTCCAGCAATTTGGACTGAACGTCAAACTTCTGGAGAATGCGACCCCTCCCGCCATGACCCCCAAGTCCCGCTCAGAGTTCAATCAGCGATTCGGCACTTCGAACGACGACTTTGTTGCCTTATGGCCCGCACGATTCTCGGCCCAAAAAGATCACGGATCCCTCCTGGCCTTCGCGCAGTGCCTTCGCGACACCAATGTGGTGGTGGTCTGCTGTGGCGACGGACCACTCCGAGCACAATTTGCGTCGCGAATTGACGCCCTCGGTCTCGGCCGACACTTTCGCACGATGGATTTTGTCAGGGATGCGGCGGCCTGGCTCCCAGCGACCGATTTTTTCGTACTGCCCTCAAAGTGGGAAGGCCAGCCACTCGTTCTCCTTGAAGCCATGCGCGCCGGCATCCCCGCAGTCACTTGGACCGCGCTTGGCGCAGAGTTGCTCCCCCCGGCTGTCCGGTTTGCTTCCCCGGATGATGGTGCCGAGCAGGTTCGTGCCTGGATCAAGGAGCCGGAAAAGTCGAGTATCGACATCGAAGCTCAGCGAACAATTGCCGCCGAACACGAACTCAGTATCGCAATTTCCTGGTATCAATCGCTTTACTATTCCTAGTGAACAACCAAGGAGCACCCATGTTTTGTACCGAGTGTGGAACGCAGTACGACGGTCAGCAGTGTGAGGCTTGCCTGGCAACCTCCAGCCAACTGGAACTGGCGGGCTGGTGGAAGCGGGTCTGGGCGTCATTGATCGACTTCCTCGTTTTGATTCCGCTACTCCTTGTGATGACTATCACGTTGATGAAAGTCCCGACCATTGTTGCCACCCTTGTGGGCTTCGTGATTGAGTTCGTGTATTTATCGCTCATGTGGACCAAGCGCAACGGGCAAACTGTCGGCGCCAAGGCCGTCGGCATTCGCGTCGTCGCTGCCGACGGCAGCCCCATGACACCTGAGATGGCCTACCGCCGCGCCGCGGTCTACCAACTCTTCAATGTGGGATCGTCAATGACCTGGGTGTTGCGACCGCTAGGGCAAATCGCACTTTTCCTCAACATCCTTTGGCCTCTCTGGGACCCCCAGAAGCAGACCCTGCACGACAAGGCTGCCGGCACCATTGTCGTCGTTGTAAAGGATTAGGCCTTCAACACCGCGTGCGGCATGCAGAACTCGTCGTACTCCGCAATCACGATTTCCCCAGCGTTCTCACCACAGGCGGGGCACGCGGGGTCACGGCGGACCTTGAAGGTTCTAAATGACTGGTCGAGTGCGTCGTAGCTGAGCAGACGGCCCACCAACGGGTCGCCCAAGCTCAAGATGAGCTTCAACGCCTCGAGAGCCTGAATCGAACCGATGATGCCGGGCAGTACGCCCAAAACACCGGCCTCCGCGCAGCTTGGTGCGAGTTCGGCGGGTGGTGGCTCGGGAATCATGCAGCGATAGCACGGTCCGACGTAGGGGTTAAAGATCGTGACTTGGCCCTCGAATCGAAAGATCGAGCCGTGCACGACGGGAATCTTCTTGAGGAGTGCGGCGTCGTTGACGAGGTAGCGCGTCGGGAAGTTGTCCGTTCCGTCAACAATCACGTCATAGCCGTCGATGATGTCCAAGATGTTGTCGGCACCCAGGCGGGTGTCGTAGGTGATGACGTTTAGATCGGGGTTGAGTGCGGACAACGTCGCTTTAGCGGAGTCGACCTTGCGCATGCCGACGCGGTCCATGTTGTGGAGAATCTGGCGCTGAATGTTCGAGGCGTCAACAACGTCCATGTCGATAACGCCGATCGTTCCAACACCGGCCGCGGCGAGATACAACGCCGATGGCGACCCGAGTCCGCCCGCACCGAGCATGAGTACCTTGGCGTCGAGCAACTTGAGTTGGCCTACTTCGCCAACTTCAGGAAGTAGCAGGTGACGCTGGTAGCGGTTGCGCTGATCGGCCGTCAGAGTCCGAGGAGTCGTCCAAGGTAGGCCGTCGTCCTTCCACTTGTTGAAACCACCGATAACCGAAACGACGTCTTGGTAGCCGAGGTCCTGGAGCGTCTTGGCTGCGAAGGCCGAACGAACACCGCCGGCGCAGTAGACGGCCACGTGCGCGGTCTTGTCGGGGAGGCGACCTTCAATCGAGAATTCGAGCTGCCCGCGTGGTACGTGGACGGCGTTAGGGACGGCACCCTGGTCGTACTCGTCTGGTTCACGGACGTCGAGAATGGTGAAGTAATCGAGTTGCGCCGCAACGGCCGAGGCTTCGATTTCACGAATCTCGGACTTAGCGGCGTTGAGTAAGTCGCGGGGGGTAGCCATAGTGAACTCCTTTAGGAGTTAAACCCTACCATTTTGGTCAGGAATCGACAACGGCATCTTTTAGTCTGCCTAGGTGGAGTTTTCTGATCTCGCCCGCCGTCGCCGTATGGTCCGTTCCTTCGATGGAACGCCAGTGCCTGGCGACCTGATGACCTCGTGGTGCGAACTGTCTCTGAGCGCCCCGACGGCTGGCAATAGTGCGGGAGTCCAATTCGTCGTCATCGAATCGACCCGAGTCGCCGACTATTTCGCAGTGGCGACGGACGAGTCTTGGCGTTTGTCAGCGCGTCGCGCCGACGGACTCCTCCGTGCCGGAGGTGTCGTACTCGCACTCTCTAATCCCGACCTCTATACCGAGCGCTACGGAGAAGCCGATAAGGCCAAGAGTGGTCTGAGCGACCAAGAGGCCTGGCCCGTCCCCTACTGGCACACCGACGCCGCCATGGCGACAATGCAGTTGCTGCTGGCAGTCGAGAACGACAACTGGGCGAGCTGTTTTTGGGGCAACTTCCGCCACGAGTCTGAAATCTTGTCGTTGACTGGAGTCAGTACACCGTGGAGACTGTTTGGCAGCATTCTGATTGGGCGTCCCGACGGCAACGACGTCCGTTCGCCTTCGCTCGATCGTGACGTGCCTTCACGCACCTCACGTGTCTTACGACTGGCGTGACCGGGTAATCAGATACTGCAACAAGGTGCGAGCACCGAATGCCGTCGCGCCACGCTGGTAGTACCCACGGGCACTGTCGGCTCGACTAGGTCCGGCGACGTCAAGGTGGGCCCACGCCACACCATTGGTGAAGTTACGGAGAAACAGGGCGGCGACGATCGCACCGGCATTGCCGGGCTTGCCGAGATTCTTGAGATCGGCGACGTCAGACTCCAGCTGTGGTTCGTAGCCATCGACCAGCGGAAGCTGCCAGAAGGGTTCGCCGGTTTCAGTGCTCGCCGACAAGAGACTCGTGGCCAACACGTCATCGGTAGCGAAGAGCGCGCCCATGTCTTCGCCGAGTGCCATCACCTGCGCCCCGGTCAAGGTCGCAATATCAATAATTGCGTCCGGCTCACGCTCGGCGGCCAAGCTCAGCCCGTCGGCCAAAATCAGTCGACCTTCAGCATCGGGATTGATGACTTCGACGGTCTTACCATTACGAATCTTCAGCACATCACCAGGTCGCATAGCTGCTCCGCCGGTCATATTTTCCGTGAGCGGTGCAATCGCGGTGATGCGAATCGGTAGTGCCATTTCGGCCGCGGTGGCCAAGACGGATATTACGATTGCGGCGCCCGACATGTCTGTCTTCATGGTGGCCATGCCTGCAGCGGTCTTGAGCCAAAGTCCACCAGTGTCGAAGGTGACACCCTTGCCGACGAGCACAATGTGTGGGGCCTCAGGATTGTTGGCGGGCGTATAGGTCGCCTGCACCAGTCGCGCCGGCTGGGCTGAACCGAGACTCACGCCCTGCAGTCCACCGAGACGCTCCTCGGCAATCTTGGAGTCCTTCCACACCTCTACGTCGATGTTAGGAATGCCTTCGAGACGCTCAATAGCAAAATTGGCGAACGCCTTGGGGTGCAGGTCGATTGCCGGCATATCGATGAGGCGCTTCGCCCAGTTCACGCCACTGGCCACAAGCGAGCCCAGGCGCGCACCTTCGGTGACAGCTGCGGTTAACGCTGGAATGTCCGGACCGACGGGGATAACCGCGATGGTTGAGCTTTCGGGTCCGCCCTTGTAGGAGTAGCTGGCCAGGGTGGCCCCTTCGACAAGCGCTTGGGCGATATCGCGCACCGGCGCCGTTGGGGAGATCGAAAGCACCATCGCGGTAGGTACTTTGGGGGTGACCTTGGCCAGCACTGCGCCAATCTGTCGCCACTGCTCGAGCGAAGTACTGGCCCCGTTAGTAACAACCAGGGTCACCGATGTTCCGTCAACATTGCGGAAGGTGACCGCGGAGCCCAACTTGGGCCGAAGACCCTGGTGGTCACACCACTCCGAGGAGATGTCAGATGGGAGGGTGACGCCATTGATTGTTGCCGGGACGCCGGCGGCCAGGCTGAGTACACCGTCAGCGACAACGAGTGGGGCGACTACGGAAGTGAAGCTGGCGAGCTCACTCATCGACGGTACTGAAACGGCACGAGCCATGGGATTTCCCTCTTTCGATTATTCGGCAGCGCGAGCTGTCGGGTGGTTGGGCCCTTCCGCGTAACGGGCCAAGGTCCAAATTAGGTCACTTAGGCGGTTGAGGTACGAAATCACATAAGAGTCGGGCAGCGGATAGGTCACCGCAATTCGCTCCGCTCGTCGGACAACGGTCCGGGCTACGTCCAAAGATGCAGATGCCTGGTTGGCACCCGGGACAATGAACTCCTTGGGCATCTCGATCAGAGCGCTGTAGGCATCGATCTGCGCTTCCAGATGCGACACCATCTCGGGGGTCACCAATGACTTGCCAGCCGCCAACTTCGACCGATTATCAGGAAGTGTCGCTACCTCGGCCATGAGCACCCAGAGGTCGCGTTCAATGTGAATCAGGACTTTGTTGAGCTCCGTGTCCGGACCCTGGAGGGCTCGGGCCCAGCCGATGGCGGCCTGGGCTTCATCTACCGCACCGTTCACCTCAATGGGATCAGAACTTTTCTGGACGCGGCCACCAAAGTAGAGGCCCGTTGTTCCATCGTCACCGTCACGGGTATAGATCTTCATCACTCAAGCGTACCGGTGGCTCCATTTCGCGACCCCGCACGTGACTAGGTATTTCGAGGGCTCTTCAGAGGCGAAACGGTAGCCTTACGTCATCTCCATGACGAACTTGCCCCCTTTCAAGCGACCCAGCGCCAGCGACCCCTATCTCGCCGCACTTGCTCAGCGAGCGTTGATTTTTGACGGAGCGACGGGCACCAATCTCCAGCTGGAAAACCTCACCGCGGCCGACTTCGGCGGCGATGACCTTGAGGGATGCAACGAACTCCTCGTCCTGACGCGTCCTGACGCGATAGAGCGCCTCCACCGGTCCTTTCTCGATGTGGGTGTTGACGTTATCGAGACCAATTCGTTCGGCTCCTTTTCTATTGTCCTTGCCGAGTACGGCATTCCCGAAAAGGCTCACGAACTCGCGATTACTTCTGCGCAGATTGCTCGCCGTGTCGCCGACGAGTACGCCACCGCCAACTCACCGAAGTTCGTGGCGGGATCAATCGGTCCTGGTACGAAGTTCCCCACGTTGGGTCAAATCTCTTACGACGAACTTTCCGCCTCGTACGAAGAGTTGGCCTACGGCCTTCTCGAAGGTGGTGTGGACCTCCTACTTGTTGAGACCATGTTTGACCTCCTCTCCGGTAAGGCGGCCATCAACGCCTGCCACCGTGCGATGGCGCGCCACGGGCGAATCGTTCCGATTCAGGCCCAGGTCACTATTGAACTCTCCGGTCGCATGTTGCCCGGCACTGAAATCGGTTCGGCCATTACCTCGCTACTCCCCCTTGGCGTTGACGTCTTGGGCTTGAACTGCGCCACCGGTCCCGTGGAGATGCACGAACCCCTCCGCCAACTTTCTGACACCGCCCCTGTGCCGTTGGCCTGCCTGCCTAACGCTGGTCTGCCCAGTGTCGTTGACGGCAAGATGCACTACGACCTCACGCCCGATGGTCTGGCTGAACACCTCGCCCGCTTCGTTGCCGACTACGGCGTTGCCGCCGTCGGTGGCTGTTGCGGCACTACGCCCGAGCACCTCGCCCGCGTGGTGGAGGAAGTGGGCAAGGTGTCTCGCGCCGTGCGCGCGCCCATCTTCGAGCCCTCCGTGTCGTCGATCTACTCCTCGACCCCATACCAGCAGGATCGCTCCGTTCTCATCGTTGGGGAGCGCACCAACGCCAACGGGTCCAAGAAGTTCCGCGAGGCCATGCTCGAAGGCGACTGGGACACCTGCGTCGGCATGGCCCGCGATCAGGTCAAGGAAGGCGCTCACATCTTGGACGTCTGCGTGGACTACACCGGCGCTGACGGCATTGCCGATATGGACGCACTCATGTCCCGGCTGGCTACCCAAGCTTCAGTGCCAATCATGGTTGACACCACGGAAATAGCGACTGCTCGTGCGGCGTTGACCTGGCTTGGTGGCAAGGCCATTTTGAACTCCGTCAACCTTGAAGAAGGTGACGGACCCGGAACCCGTTTAGACGGCTTTTTGTCCCTGGCGGCCGAATTCGGCTCGGCCGTGGTCGCCACCTGTATCGACGAAGTGGGCCAAGCCCGCACCGCCGAGTGGAAAGTTCGGGCCGCCACCAACATCACCAACCTCGCAGTTGAGAAGTACGGAATCGACCCTCGGGACATCTTGATCGACCCCCTCGCCCTGCCCCTCTCGACGGGTATGGAAGAGTCGCGGCGCGATGGCATCGAAACCCTCGAAGCAATTCGGCGGATCAAGGCTGAGCTCCCTGGCGTGCAGACCATCCTGGGTCTCTCCAACATCTCCTTCGGACTGAACCCGGCCGCTCGTCAAGCGCTCAACTCAGTCTTCTTGCACGAGGCTTCCGAAGCCGGTCTTGACTCGGCCATCGTTCACGCCTCAAAGATCGTGCCTCTGGCACGGATCGATGAAGCCGTCAGGACTGCTTGTCTCGATCTCATCTACGACCGTCGCACCGAAGAGTACGACCCGTTACGCAAGCTGATTGACCTCTTTGAGGGTGTCAAGGTGACCGACACATCCAAGAGCAACCTCGATGACTTACCCTTACGCGATCGCCTGCGCCGGCGCATCATCGACGGAGTCCGAACCGGACTCGAAGCAGACCTCAACGCCGCAATGGACGAAGGTATCAAGCCGCTCGAAATTGTTAATGACATCCTGCTGGACGGCATGAAGGAAGTCGGCGAACTCTTCGCCACTGGTGAGATGCAGCTTCCCTTCGTTCTGCAGAGTGCGGAAACGATGAAGTCCGCCGTGGCCCACCTCGAACCATTTATGGAAAAGTCTGACCAGGGTGGTCGTGGCAAGGTCGTCTTGGCCACCGTTAAGGGTGACGTGCACGACATTGGTAAGAACTTGGTGGACATCATCTTGACCAACAATGGCTACGAAGTAGTCAACTTGGGCATTAAGGTCGGCATCAACGAAATGTTGGCAGCCGTTGATGAGCACAAGGCTGACGCCCTCGGTATGAGTGGCCTCCTCGTGAAGTCCACGCTCATCATGAGAGAAAACCTTCAAGTGATGAACGAGCTGGGCTACTCCGATCTGCCCGTTCTTTTGGGCGGGGCGGCCCTCACGCGGACCTACGTTGAGCGTGACCTTCGTGAGGTTTATGACGGTCGACTCTTCTACGGTAAGGACGCCTTCGAGGGACTCCGAGTACTCGACCGTTTGGGTGAACTCAAGAAGACCAATGAAGTCGACGACCTCTTCGGCCGCGAGATTTCCGAACGCAAGGTTCCCCGTCGTAGCCGTGACGGCATGGCCCCTAAGCCCGACGGCCTGCCCCACCGCAGCCCCGACGTTGCAGACAATAATGAACTCTTCACCCCTCCATTCCTCGGGTCACGCGTAGCCAAGGGCATGTCCATCGATGAGATTTCAGAGTTCCTGAACCTCACTGCCCTCTTTCGTAACCAGTGGGGCTTTCGCCCCGAAGGCGATGAAGACGACAACGCCTTTAAGACGCGCGTACGTTCAACATTGCGCGAGCAGCTCGCAATCGCCAAGGCCGAAAACCTCCTCAACCCACAGGTCGTTTGGGGACACTTCCCCGTCGCGGCCGATGGCGATGACCTCGTGGTCTTCACTGACGACACGCGCACGACAGAGCAGACCCGATTCGTCTTCCCGCGCCAGCACCAAGAGCCATTTATGTGCATCTCAGACTTCTTCCGCTCCGTAGAGAGTGGCGACAAGGACTACGCCAGCTTCATGCTGGTAACGATGGGCTCCCGCGTGAGCGAACGGTGCCAGGAACTCTTTGCCGAGGACCGCTACACCGACTATCTCATGCTGCACGGTCTCGGGGTCGAAATGGCCGAAGCTTTGGCCGAACTCTGGCACAAGCGGATTCGCGAAGAACTCGGCTTTGTCGACCAAGACGGACCCACGCTCACTGGCCTCTTCCGCCAGCAGTACCGCGGTGGTCGATACTCGTGGGGCTACCCCGCGTGCCCCGATCTCACCGACAACGCGAAGGTTGCCGAGTTGCTCGGAGCCGGACGAATTGGTGTTGAAGTATCCGAAGGCTTCCAACTGCACCCTGAACAAACGACCGACGCGATCATCTGTCACCATCCACAGTCGAAGTACTTTGTCGCCTAATCTCCCGTTCCCATTCATTCGCAGAATGAGGAGGGGTACCGTTGTTCAAATTCATGATGGACGTATTTTCCACACTGCCCGGTGGTAAAGACTGCAACAGCGTCCTAGTGACATAGTTGAAGTGACAGCATCACAGTTCGGCACGAACGGAGTGACGCAATCAACGCAAGTGCTAGCGTTCGCCCCTATGCCACATAAAAGGTTTTCTTCGTGTTTGGCATTCGTAAGTGTCGCGTTAATCATCCTGCTAACAGCAGAGAATCACGCCACGGCTACCACCACCACGCAACCCACTCCGCTGGCACAGGTAGAGGCACTGCTGACAAACGGCGTTCAAGCCATCAAGGCACCCGGAGTAATGATTCCTCCAGTGAGCAGCTGGGCCTCATCAAGTCTGCAAACGGGCCCCACCAACCTGTGCTGGACACATGTCAAGAGCGCCACGACAACTCCAGCGTGCGTTTTTGGCAGCACCTCGAGCACGAAAGTGGTGGTTCTCGTTGGCGACTCGCAACTCTGGATGTGGGTTCCCGGTTTTGATCTATGGGCCAAAAACAAGAATTTGAAACTTGTTGTGTTTGCCAAAGGTTCCTGTCCACCATGGATTGACGCCCAGCAAACATATTTCGACAACAGTCCATTTCCGGAGTGCCGTCAGTACCAAAAGTGGGCAAATGCAGCGATCAATGCCCTCCATCCGAAGCTCATCATTGCCGCGGGGCTGGAGCCAATGTGGCCCAAGAGTTTCTGCACTCAGTGCACTCCGACTCAGATTGACGCAATCTTCAAAAACGACATTCAGTCATTCGTAAACGCAGTAACACCTTCGCATGCTCGGATTGCCATGCTCGCTCCATCGCCGTCCTTTTACTATGGTGCTGGCATTCAAGCTCCCAGCTGCGTAGCGCAGAACTTGAACAACCTACACGCCTGTAATGCCAAGAAAATCGCTCAGCTGGGTTCGTATAAGTGGAGTCGCTCGTATTCAGCTTTGGCGATTCCGAAGGGGATCTACTGGGTAGACATCCAACAACTGCTCTGCGTGAATGGCATCTGCCCAATGACAGCCGGCCCATACCTCGTCTACAAGGACAATGATCACATCACGCGTGAGTGGGCGATAAAGAGTGCACCTGCGCTGACTCCATTGCTTGCGGCAGCCATAGCCGGACTCTGAGTATCTCTTAACTACGAAGGCTAAATTTCGACTACTTCGTCGAGACCCTTAGCGTTGGTAGCACCCCACTGCAACCCGGCTCGGGAATCGATAGACCGCAGCAGGCTCAAGTATCCAAAACAACTTCACAGTGGATCACCATCGAAGCGCTACTGGTAGGCAGACTCCGAGGTTCGCCTCATAACGAATCCGCGATGGTCTTGGTTATAACAAGAGACCGACCCCGCCTCGAGATCGCACGTCAATGGGCCATCGATG
This sequence comes from uncultured Acidimicrobiaceae bacterium, assembly GCA_937894805.1. Taxonomy (GTDB): domain Bacteria; phylum Actinomycetota; class Acidimicrobiia; order Acidimicrobiales; family RAAP-2; genus RAAP-2. The sequence continues at coordinate 10,581 of CALAYR010000111.1, forward strand.
ACGCGCGTACCAACCTTCAAGGTCCCTGTGCCGAGTCCCGGGTTGCCCAAACAGCTCCCGGTGTCACAGAGCTTCCACGACCCGTTCTCCTTCATATGAATCGAACGATTTGTTGCAACGGACTGACAGTACGCATACGTGCCGAGTGCTTCCGAGTGTGAGACCTCACATTGGAGATCCGAAGCAGGGGCGAAGAATTCATAGGCGTGTTGCGATCCGACGTGCAACTGATGAGTTGGTTGAAAACCAGTAGATCGAGACGCCGTGAACACAATCGCACCACTAACCAGAAGGGCGACCAGAGCAAAGATAGCGATACTCGATCGACGCGTGCTGAAAATATTCATAGAAGGACTGTAACGAGATATGTCCTTGTGCCTTTAGGGCACAAGGACATATCTTGATCGGACAACTGATTGTCGGTAGAGAGGCATCAGCCTCCGTTGCCAGCGGCCACGTACGTACGGCACGGCTGACCACGGTTGCTACCGCAAGCTGGCTGACTGTCGGTCGCCGTCACCGTCGACACGACAGGGAGAACTAATGCGGAGGTGCCGAAATAGATAGTGTTCGTCACCGCACCGTTAGTCACCAGGCTGCCAAACTCCCACGAAGGACGGTCTCCACCAGGTGCGCTGATTGTGATGCGGATCTTGGATCCCGATCGGAAGGTGAAGGCAATGGGGTTGATAGGCACCCGTACATTGACTGCAACTCCTGGTGTCAGAGCTCGAGATTTGCTCGCAATGTAGAGCGGGACCGGCGCGTACTGCGTCGAGGCCTTGGTATCAAAAGTATGGTAGCTGGCGCGCAGGAACCCCGAAGTCACGTACATCTCTTGGCCATTGCTGCGCACTTCCGACACAGTGACTTGAATATCGGTGTTTGTTGCCGTTGAGGCAAGTCGAAGATTCAGGCTCGCCGGACCGACGACGGTTGTGTTCTTCGTCAATGGGCTCGAGAGAAAGCCTGCACCATCAGTGCCCGTAACAGCAGTCCAGTTGTAGTTCGGCTGTGCCGCCCAAGCATTGAAGTTTGATCCCGCGGACGTTGTTGGCCGCGTGGAGGAATCTGGCTTGTAGGTCGCACTACCGGAAGTCGGGGCCGCACTCAGCAGCGCTCCACTGGCACCTAGATAGAAGGTAGTGGCCTTGGCCGTCGTTGGGGGAAAGGCGGTAAAGCCGGCCTCGTAGGCAGGCGACAGCACGCCGGCGCCGGCGGTTGAGTTGCCGTTGTCAAAGAGCACTCGAATACGAGCATCCTTTTTGAATGCCGCGAGGGCGCTGGCGTAGCTCGGGGATCCCGTGAAGCGAACAGCAGGGAATGTGGCCCCGGCCGTTGGCTGTGCCCCCGCCATGAAGAGATTGCCCAGTAGGCCGATAGCAGCTGGCTTGCGCTTGCCGACAAACAGATTCAAGAATTCGTACCAACGAGTGAATATCGCAGGCGAGAAGGAGTCCACGTGGGTTCCGTTCTGCATCGTGACCCAGACGCTCTTGTCCTTCGAGAGTGCGCTAATGATCGCGGGCCACTGAGGACCGGTCTGCTCGTCTTGAAGCCCACCAGTCAGGAAGACGGGAACCTTGATCGAGGCGGCCCACTTCTGGGGCGATCGAACGTCGTAGAGCGAAGGAGTCCGGTCGTCATGAAGGGCGAGAATCTCATTTACGTCCTGGGCTTGCCCGTGGAACCTCTGGTTATCGGAGCAGACGGTATCTCCGGTGTCGATTTGCGCTTGTGTCCAGGACTGACCCAACGGTGCAGGCTTCGCGTCACTGACACGTTCCGCGATCCAGCCAGCAGCAAAACCGGTGTTGCGAATTCCACCAGGCGATCCCGTGGCAAACAGGTCATTCGTTGGACTCATGGGTGCAATGGCGGCTAGGTGTGGTGGTTGGAGGCCAGCCACGGCGAACTGGCTAATACCGGAGTAGGAGATGCCAATGAGGCCAACCTGGTGATTAGAAACCCACGACTCACGAGCAATCCGCTCGACGGCGTCGTATCCGTCCGTAGCCAACGTGGGCCCGAAGAGGTCGTAGGCGCCGCCGGAGCAGCCTGAGCCGCGAATCTGGAGTGACACAGTGGCGAAGCCAACGCTTGGCCCAATCAATGCACCCAGCGCTGTCGATGATGAAGGCAGGAGCGGATCATTTGAAGGATGTCCCGGTCGGCCCAAATATGAATCAACGAGCGAGTGCGGCGCGGCCGTGTTGTAGCCCGAGTATTCAATCAACGTGACGAAGGGGCCGTTGGCGAGCGTCTTTCCATCAGGGAGTCGGACGGTGGCCGCCAACTTGATGCCGTCACGCATGGTGATGTAGTTCAGGCCCTGGTGGAGTGGAGCACCGGAGTAGAGGGATGCGTTCGGTGCCTTGGTGTCAAGGACTGAGAAGGATGGCTGACTGACGCCACCAACGGTGGCGTGGTAGCCAGCGCCAGTAGCGAGGTCATGAAACACTAAGGCGCCGTGGTCGTCGGTCACGCCCGTGCCAACGGTGACGTTCTTGGCGTTGTAGAGCGTGACAGACACTCCTGCGGCGGCCGCACCGCTGGCAGTCGTTGAAACGTAGGCAGCGTTAACCGATCCACGAACGGACACAGTGATTGTGCTCGCCATAGAGGCGTGGGCTAGACCCAACGTCGCAATAAGTGTCAGCGCCATAGTTACGGCAAGACGTGAAACATACTTTGAACCCAACATGATTCCCCCCAGGAAGTAGTTTCTAATGCATAGCACCGAATTTACGGAACTGAAGACTTAGGCGTTAGTACGAATACTTACAGGGGCCGGAGCGGCAGCAGCGGCATCACGGGCGTGATAGCTCGAGCGCGTCAGAGGGGAGCTCTGGACGTACGCCAATCCCAAGGAGCGGCCTACAGCGGCTAACTCATCAAACTCGTAGGGTTCCCACCAGCGTGCCACGGGAAGATGTTTCGTCGTAGGACGCAAATACTGACCGATGGTGGCAATCTGGACCCCGACTGCAGCCAGGTCCGCCAACGTCTCTTCAACTTCGTCGCGACGCTCCCCCAGCCCCACCATAAGACCGGACTTGGTCGTAAGGCCCGCCGCACGGCCACGAGCCAGGACGGTAAGACTCCGAAGGTATCCGGCCGACGGGCGAACGGCATACTGAAGGCGCGCCACCGTCTCAATGTTGTGATTCAAGACATCAGGCCTGGCGTCGAGAATGAGCTGTAGCGATGCCATATCTCCCTTGACGTCACTAATTAAGACTTCCACCTGCGTATCGGGCTTGCGCTCACGAATGGCACGGATGGTGTCGGCAATCGCTCCGGCTCCGCCATCTTCAAGGTCGTCGCGTGCAACACAGGTGATGACGGCGTGGGAGAGATTCAAGCGGACAACGGCTTCGGCCACCCGGGCCGGCTCCGTGGCATCGAGCGGCATTGGCTTACGGGTGTCAATCAGGCAAAACCCGCAGGCTCGCGTGCACCGCTCACCGTTCACCATGAAAGTGGCCGTGCCGTCTTGCCAGCATTCGAAGATGTTCGGGCAGCCCGCCTCTTCGCAGACTGTTACCAGCCGTAAGTCCTCGGTTAGTTTGCGCAAGGAGTTGAACTCGTCACCCATGTGGGCCGGAATTCTCAGCCATTCCGGCTTACGCGTCGCAATATCGAGACCTTCATCGGGGTCGACTCCAGCCTTACGAAGACGGCGGATAAGTGGACGCTCGTTGCTCATGGTGGCGGCCGAGCGATCTACTGAGGCCACGCTCGTCGCTCCCCCGAGGGCTTCGGCGACGGAAGCTCCAATCGAGTCTTCCGCTTCTTCAAACGGCACGCTCAGACCGAGACTGTGCAGCGAGCCCACCGGGTACTCCGATATCCCGCATGGAACAATCGCTGTAAATGCTTCCAGATCAACATTCACATTCAGAGCAATGCCATGGAGCGTTCGACGACGACCAGTGCCGTCTCGTTCGGTACGAACACCCACTTGACCAATCTTCACCGGCGCCGTGTCCACGTGGGCCCAAATGCCGGGGAAGCCTTCGAGTCGTCCGATGTGGCCCAAAACACCCTGCTGATCGAGACTCTTGACTGCCGAGATAACACCGTCCTCTAGTCGAGCAACATGGAGACGTCCGGCCGAAGGGTCATCCTCAGCAGTGACAATCGCCCAGACCACAACCTGCCCGGGACCGTGATACGTAACATCTCCCCCACGATCGGCGTCCACCACCGTGGCGGCGAGTGTCTCCGGCGCAACGAGGAATGATTCATTGTTCGCGCGAATTCCACGCGTATAGGTCGGTGGGTGTTCAAAAACCAACACGTAGTCGTCGGTGGCCTCGAGAAGGGCGTGCTGAAAGTCGTTCACTTCGGCGAACGTCACGCGTCCGAGGTGTCGACGACGGAGCATTACCGCTCCGCGTTGACGTCAATTGCGGCTAACAGTTCACCAACGCGCTCAAGATATTTGGCCGCAGACACCGGGTCCGCGACACGGTGGTCGAATGAAAGTCCGAGCACCAAACGGCGTCCCGGTTCAACGACCTCGACACCGTCGCGCACGACCACCACAGGGGCGTGACGTACGGCACCAACGGAGAGAGCCGCCACATTGGGCTGAATCAGCAGCGGCATGGCCACGAGCGTGGACGGCGTTGGGGCGGCGAGTAGTGAGAATGTGCCGCCGAGGAGGTCATCGGTTGTTAGCTGCCGTGACTCCACGCGATCCGAGAGGTCATTCAAACGGTGTGCCAATGCCCGCAACGTGAGTCCGCCAGCGGCGTGCACCACGGGAACCAACATTCCAGCGGGCTGAAGGCTCCGTACAAATCCCAAGTTGATCGTTCGGTGAATTATGAGGTCGTCACCCGCAACGGTGGCGTTAAAGAAGTCGAATTCGGCCAACGCGCGAACTGCCGCCAAGCCAACGAGTGCTTCATCATTGATAGGCGTACCGTCCGAAGTAGTACGACCTACTGCATCCAGCTTTATGAAGACTGAAGCGTCAACCTCCACGGCCACAAAGCCATGCGGACTGGTACGGACGGAGTCCACCATGTGCTGCGCCATACGACGCATGCCGGGGGTTAGGGCAATCGGAAGGTCGTCGGTGGGGCCATTGGCTACCGCCGACTCGGCGTCACGTCGGGTAATCGACCCGCCAGGACCAGTGCCCTGCACGGCCCGGGCATCGACTCCACCGCCATCCAAAATCCTTCGAACGATGGGGGAAACGACCAAGCCCTTCTCAGAACTCGTCACCGCATTGGATGGCAACGATGGTGCAGAGGAAGCACTTGGACTGGGCGCAGCCACAGGAGCATCTGCGACTGGTGCGGGGGATTCGGTACTCGCACCGTCCAACTCCCCAATCACGGCGACGACGGCTCCAACGCCAACGGTGTCACCTTCGTTGGCCAAGATCTTGAGCAGTACTCCGGCGGCCGGTGAGGGCAACTCGGAGTCCACTTTGTCCGTGGAAATCTCAAAGAGAGGTTCGTCTCGCTCGATGATGTCCCCGACACTCTTCATCCAACGAGTGATGATGCCCTCGGTAACTGACTCACCGAGCGAAGGAAGCGTTACATCAGCCAACGTGGAGTCCTCGTCCGGCCAACGCGAGCAATGTCTCACCGAAGGTCTCCGATAGCGACGGGTGCGGCTGGATCAATGCGGCCGCTTCTGAGGCCGTGGCTTCCCAGTTGACCGCAAAGTAGCCCGCTCCCAGCTGTTCGGTGACCCAAGGGCCCGCCATGTGGACGCCAAGGAGTTGGCCGGCAGTGCCGTCCGCATTCTTCTCAGCGATAATCTTCACAACGCCTTCGGTGTCGCCAATGATGCGAGCACGACCGTTGCCCGCAAAAGGATCCTTCTTAACTACGACGTTGTAACCGCGCTCTTTAGCTGCCGCCTCAGTCAAACCGCAAAATGCAACTTCAGGATTGGTGTAGATCGCCCACGGAACACGGTCGTAGTTGACCGGAACGGTGACTTCTCCCAAAATCGTCTTGATGGCGACAATGGCTTCCGCGAAGCCAACGTGCGCCAGCTGCGGTGTTCCGGCGACGACGTCGCCAACGGCAAATACGTTGGGGGCGGCGGTGCGCATGTACTCGTCGGCCACTACGAACCCACGCTCATCGAGCTCGACGCCCGTTGCTTCACCAAGGAGACCTTCGGTACGGGGGCGGCGGCCCACGGAGACGATGACCATCTCGACCTCGACGTCGTCGACGCCATCGAGGTGCAACGTTGTTCCCGACTTACTGGGCGTGTGTCCAGTCACCTTGGCGTTGGTCACGATGTCAATGCCACGCTTCTTAAAGGACCGCTGGACGACCGAGGCAACTTCGGTATCGCATCCCGCGAGAATGGAGGGCAGACCCTCCACGATCGTGACCTTCGAACCCATGTCGCTCAGCATTGAGGCGAACTCGCAGCCGATAGCACCGCCACCAATAACGGCCGCTGAGGCGGGCAGGGCGCTCAGAGCCAGAAACTCATCCGAGGTCAAGATGACCGAGCCGTCAACCTCAAAGCCGGGCAGCGTACGAGGCACCGAACCAGCGGCCAAAATTACGTTCCTCCCAACAAGGGTTGCTCCGGCATCTGCGCCGTCGAATACTGAAACGGTGTTGTTGGCGTCGAGACGACCAGTGCCTTCGAGCACCTCAATCTTTCGACCCTTCAACAGGCCGGAAAGACCCTTGTGGAGCTGATCCACCACTTCGTTTTTACGATTCTGACTAACGGAGAAATCAACGGTCGGCGCAGATGTGGTGAAGCCGAAGGCGCCGGCGTGCTCGATGGTGCGCAGCACGTGGGCTGTCTCCAAAAACTCTTTGGCGGGAATACACCCACGGTGCAGACATGTCCCACCGACTTTGTCACGCTCAACGAGAGCGACGGAGAGGCCGGCGGCGGCGGCGTAAAGGGCGGCGGCGTAGCCGCCAGGTCCACCACCGATTACGACAACATCAAACTGCTTACTCTCGGAAGCCACAGTGACCCTTTCTGCGTCGAAACGACGAAACCGATGAAATTCTAGTTCCGCGGGGTCCGCTTCATTTCAGGGGGTGACTGACCGTCCGCGACCCACATCAGCGGCCTCGGTGGCCAGTTCGTCAACAAAATCGTTCATAACGTCCCCAGAATGACCCTTAACCCACCGAAAGGAGATGGAGCGGTCGGATTCCAGGACGAGCGCAAAGAGCATCTCCCAGAGGTCCCTGTTAGCCACGGGCTGACCTTGAGAATTCTTCCAGCCCCGCTTCAGCCACCCGGCGTACCAACGGTCGTTGAAGCACTTCACGACATAGGTCGAGTCGGACACGATTTCGATCACGTCATCAGGAACTGACCGGAGGGCCTCTATGACGGCGAGGAGCTCCATGCGTTGGTTCGTCGTGTGCTCGTCAAACCCGGAGGCAAAGTACGTCGCCCCTTCGGCCCAGGCCCAACCGCCTGGTCCCGGGTTGCCGCGACAAGCTCCATCGGTATAGAGAACACGACTCACGGCGTGTGGGTGGTCCAGGCGTCTGGATCTTTGGTGAACTGCGTCACCTCGGGAGGCAACGAACCCTTGGCGACATCGGCCACGGTGACGTGTTCGAGCACTTGGCGCAAGCTCGCCCGCACTGCAATCCAGACTTCCTGTAGCGACGTGGCCACGCCGTCGTAGTGCACGTCTTCGGGGCGATTCCCTCGAACACCTGCCATCGGACCACCGACCACGCGCAACACCTTGGCCAACGTGATCTGATCGGCCGGACGGGCCAAGACGTAGCCCCCCGCGGCACCGCGATGACTCAGCACGAGTTCGGCGCGACGTAGGTCAGAAAGAATTGCCCCGAGGAACTTGGCGGGCAGGCCCTGCTCTTCGGCCAGCGCCGCAGCACTCATCGGCTCCTCAGAAATCGATAGAGAAAGCAGTGCGCGAATGGCATAATCGGCCTTAGCGGGTATCTGCATCGTTCTAGTTTGCCCTACTGCTTTACGCGTTTAAGTCAATTGAGGTCAGATCGGGTCCAACCACCAGGTTGCCGGAGAAATGCTCCTTGGCAACGGCCGCCCATTCCGCTTCGCCACCAGGTGGCGGTGCCGGTACGTAGTGGGTCAAAATCAAGTGCTTGATGCCGGCGCGTTGGGCTGTTTGGGCCGCCTGCTCCACCGTTGAGTGATAGTCCAAGATGTCCTGGAGGCGAGCCAAGGGCACCATTTTCACGATGTCTTCACGCAACACAGTCTGGACGTACGCATCGGCACCCACGAGTAGTTCGTCGAGGGAATCGCAGGGAACGCCGTCACCGGCCATAACCACGTCGTGCACACCGTCGGAGATTCGAAAGGCCACCGAGGGGTGGACGGGACGGTGGTCGGTCTCGCCAACTTTCACACTCAACGTCCCCACGGTGAAGACGTCACCGGGAGCAACTTCCACCACGTTCAAACGCGGAGCAGCGTTGAGGTCGTCGTGGTGCGTTATGCGGTAGTGGATGTCCGCCTCCAGCATTTCCAAGATGTGCTGAACGAGCTTGATGGTGCCGGGTGGCCCCCAAATAGAGAGTGGGGTGTCGGCGTCGGGCGCCGACATGATCCAGTACGACGTAATGATGTCGTTGAGGTCACAGATGTGGTCACTGTGCAGGTGAGTCAGCAAAACTCCCGTCAACATGGGCGGGAAGTAACCCGCTCCAACGAGACGAGTGACGACGCCACGTCCAGCATCAATGAGTAGGACCGATCCGTCTGAACTAACTAATGAACTCGGGCCGGCGCGGTTGGGGTCCGGGATGGGTGACCCGGTACCAAGCAGTGTGATCTTCATGTGACTCCTCTATCTGGCGCTGAGGTTAGGCGAATGCTCGTCCTAGGGTGGTTACGTGTGGAATTTGCAGTCTCGCCATCTCTACCTCTGCGTCGGCATTCGGTCCGACATGAGCACCTTCCTGCCGGCCGTCCTCCGCGGGGGCGTCGACATCGTCCAGCTGCGAGAAAAGTATGCCGGTCGCGAGGCCCAACGGATCGCGGCACTCGAGATGCGGGCCATCTGTCAAGAGTTCAACGTGCCCTTCATTATGAATGACGACCCCGAGCTCGCACTCGAGGTGGCGGCCGATGGGGTCCACGTGGGGCAAGACGACGTCTCGATTGAGCACTGTCGGAATGTTTTAGGCGAGCAGGCCATTGTGGGTATCTCGACCCACGCGGACGATGAGTTTGCCAATGCCCTACCGCTAGCAGTTTCGTATCGTTCGGCCGGACCGATTGTCGCCACACCAACCAAGCTGGAGCGAATACCGACAGGCGTGGAGTACGCCCTGCGTAGTCAGAGCCTTAGCTCGGATCCAGTCTTTGTTACCGGCGGCGTTGACGCCGACGCGCTCCCCGAACTTCTGGGCCACGGGCTCCGTCACTTTGTGGTGGTCCGGGCGTTAACGCAGTCAACGGACCCCGAGGCGTCGGCCCGAGAACTGTCGCAACTTATCCGCTCAGCGATTTAGTGACGATCTAGCCAGCCCAACAGCGTGGCGACCATTCGGGGGTCGGCTCGCAGCGTGTGTCCAGCACCGTGAATAATTCGAAGTTCGGCGTGCTCCTCCGCGGCGGCGTAGAGATCTCTCGCATTCGTGACCGCCACCTCGAGGTCTTCCGCGCCGTGACCAATCAGGAGTCGACGAGGTGGAATCTGAGCAATTGACCCCAAGGGGTCGAGCCGCATAACGTCCGCGAAGAGTGCGTCGGCTTCAAGGAGTTGGTGGCCGGTTTGCACCACGCCCGCCCGATTGATCTGCGCGCGAAATTTCTCTGCTTCGCCGCACCATTCATCGAGATGTGCCGAAGTGGCAAACGTAGCCACGCCTCGGATGCGCTCATCGTCAGCAGCTAGACGCAGGGCCACGTTGCCACCGAACCCAAAGGCGGCACAGGCAATGGGCTGATCTTCTTCGGCCAAACGGTCCACGATGGTTCCCAGATCGGCCAGCCACTGAGTTCCGGAAAAGGTTCCAGTGCTCGCACCGACGCCGGACAATGTCCCTGTGGCTATCAGCCAGCCTGATTCATGTGCGAGGTGTTCTCCGAGCTCAGGCAACATTCCTGCCGCCGTTCGACCCATGCCGAGGGCGCGAGGCAAGCCGTGAAGAAGTATGAGCGTTCGCTCAATCCGGGTACGACTTTCCGATTGAAAGACGTGAAGATCGAGCTTTGATTCCCCGCTGTTGAGACGTTCGTGCAACTGCACGAAAATCAGATACCGAGCAGTTGCGCCAGAATCTCGCGGTGGTAAGCAGGGTCACCGAGCAACAGTTCGCTGCTCTTGGCCCGCTTGAAGTAGAGGTGCGCGTGGTGCTCCCACGTGAAACCGATACCACCGTGGATCTGAATGTTCTCACCAGCACAGTGGAAGTAGGCCTCGGAGCAGTACGACTTCGCCAGGCTGGCGGCAACGGCGAGGTCGTCGTTGTTTTCCTGCGAGCAGAATGCGGCGTAGTACGCGGCTGACTTGGCTGACTCAACTTCGAGCAGCATGTCGGCGGCCTTGTGCTTGATGGCCTGGAACGAACCGATGGGACGACCGAACTGGACGCGCTCCTTGGCGTAGGCCACGGCGTTGTCGAGAACGCGCTGGCTTCCACCAACCTGCTCGGCAGCCAAGAGGGCGGCGGCCTTCTGCAGCGCAACCTTCAAACCGGCCTCAGCACCACCATCGGTACCGATGAGACGGGCGGGAGTGTTTACGAATTCAAGGCGGCTCTGCTTGCGCGTCTGGTCCATGGTGGGCAGCGCGGTGCTAGTCAAACCGGCGGCGTCGCCAGCGACAGCGAAGAGTGAAAGACCCTTGTCGGTCTTGGCTGATACCAAGATCAGCGAGGCGGTGCCGCCATCGATGACGTAGTTCTTAACGCCGTTGATGGTGTAGCTGTCGCCGGAACCACTTGCGGTCGTCGAAGTGTCGGTAACAACCCAGCTACCGGCGTCGTCGGTGAGAGCCAATGTGGCAATCGTTTCGCCAGCAGCGATACCGGGGAGGTACTCGGCCTTCGCCTTGTCATCACCCGACTCGAGCAACGCGTTAGCGGCGAGGGCGACAGTAGAGAAGTACGGGGCGCAGAGCAGTGCGGCACCCATCTCTTCAAAGACGACGTACTGCTCGACAGGACCAAAGCCTTGGCCGCCGAACTCTTCGGGAATACCGAGGGCCTGGAGTCCAAGCTCTTCGGCCATCTGCTTCCACACGGACTTGTCGTAACCGTCGGCGGTAGCCATCTGCTCACGAACGGCAGTCTCTGGAGACTTGTCATCCAGGAATCGACGGACCATCTTTCGTAGTTCGTCTTGCTCTTCGCTGAATCCAAAGTTCATGGCGTTTCCCTTTTCTTCGTATCTGTCGTCACTGAATGACTTATTGAGAATAGCGAATCTTCGAGCACCTGAAATCGCCCTCAGGGAAGCCCTTTTTAGGGCGATGCTCATCGCCCCCACCCCCCAGGTGGCAGTCTGTACCCATGAATACTGTCGATTTGGTCTGGTCCGACGCGACCGCCGAAGTCCACCGATTTGTCGTGGGGCCCGTCGAAAACAACGTCTACGTAGTTCGGTGTCGCCAAACGGGCGAGGCCCTCCTTATCGATGCGGCCAATGAGCATGAGCGACTTCTCGACATCGCACGAGCTTTAGGCGTCCAAAAAGTCGTCGAAACCCACGGACACTGGGATCACATCCAGGCCGTCGAGGCCGTACGCGAGGCGGGGATTGATGTCTGGGTGCGTCACGAGGATGCGGCCATGCTGCCCAGTTACGACGCTCTCCTCGAAGATGACGACGTCTTATCTGTAGGGGCACTTCGAATCCGGACACTCCACACCCCCGGACACACCCCCGGATCTATCTGCTTTTCACTGGAAAACACGCCAGTCCTCTTTACCGGCGACACCCTCTTCCCCCGGGGTCCGGGCAACGCCACCTTCGAAGGCGGTGACTTTCCGACCATCATTCAGTCCATTGAAAATCGCATCTTTCGGGCTTTCGGTGGGGAGACATTGATTTGGCCCGGCCACGGCGCTCCGAGCACCGTTGGCACTGAGTCGCCCTCTCTGGACGATTGGGTCGCTCGCGGCTGGTAGCCGGAAGGGTATTTCCCACACGGCGGTAGGCTTAAACCGTGACGACTCCCCTCCTAGAACTCCAGAATCTCCACGTTGTAGCAGAGGATTCTCAAATTCTCCGTGGCGTGAACCTCGTAATTAACGCTGGCGAGGTCCACGCATTGATGGGGCCTAACGGAGCCGGAAAGTCAACCCTCTCCAATGTCATCATGGGCCACCCCGGTTACACCATCACCGAAGGGCGCGTTCTACTCAACGGCGAGGACATCGCCACGTGGACCGCTGACGCCCGCGCCCGCGCCGGCATTTTCCTGGCGTTCCAGTACCCCGAAGCGATCAGTGGCGTCTCAGTCATTCAGTTTCTTCGTCAAGCAGTGGCCGCCCGCAAGGGTCTCGATGAACTGAGCGTTCTCGAGGTCCGTATGGACCTCATGGAGTGGATGGATCGACTCGGGATGGACAGCACCTTTGCCGAGCGCCACCTGAACGAAGGATTTTCCGGCGGCGAACGCAAGCGTAACGAAGTGCTTCAAATGGCCCTCCTCGAGCCAATCGTGGCACTGTTGGATGAGACCGACTCAGGCCTCGATATCGACGCACTGCGCGTGGTGGCCAACGGCGTACGCACAGTCAAGGCCGCGCACCCACAAATGGGCGTCATCCTCGTAACGCACTACGTCAAACTCCTCGATGAACTCAAGCCCGACCACGTGCACGTCTTGATTGATGGCCAAATTGTCCACTCCGGAGATGCCACCGTGGCTGACACTATTGAACGCGAAGGCTATGAGCCCTTCCGACTGGTGAAGAGTTGAGTTTCTTTCTTTCGTCCCAAGTCCGCAGCGATATTCCTCTGCTGCATCGGGAAGTGCACGAACGCCCCATTGTCTACCTCGACACGGCCGCCACGGCACTTACGCCACGCATTGTCATTGAGTCCATGCAGCGCTACTACGAGACGTATCACTCCAATGTCCACCGAGCGGTCTACGTCACCGCCGCCGAGGCCACCGAGGCGTACGAAGCGGCACGGCTTGCGATTGGGCGTTTTATTGGTGCGCCCCACCCGGCGGACGAGCTGATCTTCACCCACGGCACGACTGAGTCGTTCAATCTTTTGGCCAAGTCGTGGGGCCGGGCCAACCTCACATCGTCCGATGTTGTTGTCCTGACCGAAATGGAACACCACGCCAACTTGGTTCCGTGGTTCCAACTCCGCGATGAAATCGGCATTGAGATTCGCTTCATCAAGGTCACCGATGATTTTCGCCTCGACCTCTCTAACCTGGACGAACTCCTCCGAGGGGCGAAGTTGCTCTCCGTCACCGGCATGTCAAACGTGCTCGGCACGATTAATCCCATTGCCGAGTTGGCCGCCGCGGCCCACGCCGCCGGGGCGCTTATCGCCGTTGATGGCGCCCAGTCGGTCGCCCACGGTGTCACCAATGTGGCCGGACTCGATATTGACTTCTTGGCCTTTGGCGCCCACAAAATGATGGGGCCAACAGGCATCGGAGCACTCTGGGTGCGACGATCCATCTTGGACTCCATGCCGCCGTTTCTTGGTGGCGGTGGCATGATTGCAGACGTCAGTCTGAACGGGTTTTCGGCAGCCGATGGCATCGCCAAGTACGAAGCGGGTACTCCCCCGATTGCGGAAGCCATTGGCTTTCATACCGCCGTCCACTACCTCGAAAGCTTGGGCATGGAGGACATTGCCGCCTATGAGCACGAGCTCACGGCCTCACTCCTTAACCAGCTAGCGACACAGTTTCCAGAACGCATTCGTGTTATCGGCCCCACCACCATGGAAATGCGTGGTGGTGTAGTGAGCTTTGACGTCGAAGGCGTGCACCCCCACGATGTAGCCCAAGTGCTCGACCAGTTCGGCGTTTGCGTGCGACCGGGACACCACTGTGCCAAGCCTCTAATGAAGCGTTTTTCTCTCGCCGCCACGGCCCGAGCCAGCTTTGGCCCGTACTCCAATGAATCGGACATTGAAATGCTGATGACGGCGCTCGATGATGCCGTTAGGTTGTTTGGCTAACGATGTCAAACCTCGAAGATCTCTACCGCGAAATTATTCTGGACCACTACCGGAATCCCCGTAATCGGGGTGAGTTAGTCACGCCACCGGCCCATAAGGCTGAAGGATTCAATCCCCTTTGTGGCGACGAAATCACCGTCTACCTCCAAGTGGAGAACGACACACTCGTCGATATCAAAATCGCCGGACACGGTTGTTCAATCTCACAGTCCTCAGCCTCTCTTATGACGGCGGCCGTCAAGGGTAAGTCTCTCGAAACGGTTCGGGGCACGATTGACACGTTCAAGCAATTGATGACTGTTCACGAATCTTCGCTCGATACTGAAGTTGATCCCGAGCCCGTTAATCTCCGCGCTCTCGGCGAGCTCGCCGCCCTCCAGGGAGTTGTGAAGTTTCCGGTGCGCATCAAGTGCGCCACGCTGGCGTGGAACACACTCACACAAGGTCTAAGCGACCTCGCCTAATACTTACTTCTTTGCCTGACTCGGAAAGCAAGGCTTCGGGTTGAAGAAATAAGGGTTGTAGGCAGGCTGCGTTGTCGTCGTCACGTGATGCTTCACGGTCGTTCCCGTGTGCTTCACCGTGGTCGACGTAGTCGTCGTAGGCAATGGCACAAATGGAGGTTGCGGAGTCTGCAACTGCGCATTTGGTGGTGGATTTGTCGGCTTGATCAATGAAGACCCAAAAACATTGACGAGCAGTTTCTGTGCCGCGGGCTGGTTGACGACAAGAACGCTGCCGTAGTTTCCAACATGGCCGGGACTAATGGTCGGCATGGTGTAGGTCATCATCTGGTTGGGGTCGAAGTTGTGAAACTTCACCGCTAACGCGATCACGTTGTTGATAGTGAACGAGTTGTCGATGGTGATGCCTTCCGGCAACTTGGCGAGCACGTTCATGATGGTGTTGGGGTTGTACTCCTTGCGTGCACGCAGAATCATGGCCCGCAGGAACGCGTCTTGGCGGTAGATACGTCCGTAGTCGCTAGTCCCGTCGTAGTACCAGCGTCCGTTTTGGAACCATTCAAAGTGGCGGGAGCGGGCTACTGCGAGCGCGCTGTTGCCATCAATGTGCTGACAACCGGGGTGAAAGATCCGAAGACCCGAATAGGCATCTCGGGAGCGATAGGGGAAGTTCATGTAGAGGCCGCCCAGGGCAACCACCGAGTTGGCCAGACCGCCAAAGCTCACTTCCACAATGTGGTTGATGGGAATTCCGAAGTTGGCAGTAATGGTCCGGGCTAGCAATTCCGGGCCACTGCCATAGTTCACATTGATTCGATTGAATCGGGTGTAGAGGCCCGTGTTTTCTAGCAGTGACACCATCGTGTCACGAGGAATGGAAATCACCGAAATCTTCTGGGCGCCCGGATCTACGTGAATAACTTTGACCACGTCACTTCGTTGGCCCGAGACGGAACCGGCCTGGGCGGCGGCCGACCCGTGAAGGCCGACGCGCGAGTCTGAGCCTACGGAGAGAATGTTGAAAGGTTCGTCCCCAATTGTGGGGAGGCAAGTCTTGCAGCCCAAGTTATTGATCTTTTCAAAACTCGAACGCAAGCTCCAGAAGGAGTAGCCGGCAAAACCGGTGCCAATAACGGCGACGGCGAGGATTACGACGGTGACTCGACGGCGCAGGGTCGAAGTGCGACGCTTCTTCGCGGTGCGCTTGGTGCCTCGAGGCGACTTTCGCGTCACGCCAGAGCGACGGTCAATTGCATCGCCGAGAGCGATAAGGCGGTCTTCGTTGCCAACTTTTCGATTGCGAGATCCGCCCGTGCGCCCAGTAGCCATTTACTCAAAATACCAACGATGACCCGCTATGAGCGGTCATCGCGCAATTCTTTGAATGGTTCATACCCGTCACGCTCAAGGACTTCGGCCAATTCTGGTCCGCCTTCGGCCACCACGCGCCCCGCACTCATGACGTGGATGACGTCAGGCGTGAGCTCCTGCAGAAGTCGGCGGAAATGAGTGATGGCTAAGACGCCAAGGCCCCACTCCTTCGTTGCCAGCTCTAATCGACGGGCCACAGCGCCGAGTGCATCAACATCGAGGCCGGAGTCGATCTCATCCAAAACGGCAAAGGCTGGCTTCAACACACCGAGTTGCACCACCTCGGCACGCTTACGCTCACCACCACTTAGGTCGACATTGACAAAACGTTCGAGCAGTTCTGGTCGAAGACCCACATTCACAGCTTCGAGGGCCATGGCGGCCTCTACATCACTGCGCTTGGCACCCGCTGCAACCAACATGTCGACGGGTCGAACGCCAGGGACTTCCATGGGGTGCTGGAGCGCCAAGAAGAGGCCGGCCCGCGTCCGTTCCGCCGGGGCCAGACCCAGAAGCTCCACTCCATCGAGCGTCACCGATCCGCCGGTCACGGTGTAGCCGGGCCGACCAGTCAAGGCGTGCGCCAAGGTCGACTTGCCACATCCATTTGGCCCCATGATGACATGCACTTCGCCGCTTCGGACGGTGAGATTCACGCCGCGAAGAATCTCTTTCTCACCAACGTTGCAACGGAGATCAGTTATTACTAGCTCACTCACGGAAGGTCCACCTCTACAACTCCATTGACCTGACGAGTCGCGTAGGCCTCAACTGGCTGGGTCGCAGGAAACGTCACCGCCGCACCGGTTTCGAGGGAAAAGAGCGCACCGTGTCGCTCACACTCGATGGTCCGATCGTCAACATCCACTTCGCCCAGCGCGAGTGAGAACTCCTCATGGGAGCAGCGATCGCTTAGAACGTAGACGTCGGCATCGAGCAGGACTACCGCCAGTACGCGTCCATTCAGCCGAACTTGCTGGGCCTGACCTTGAACCAATTGGTCGGCGGCAATTAGTGGGGTAAACGTCATACGACCACCACGCCATCGAGCTGGCTCGCGATATCGGCTTCGATGACACTGGCCACATCGCGAGGCAGTACGTCGAGCATCTCATTAAAGAAGCCTTGGATCATCAAACGCTCGGCGTCGTGACGAGAAACGCCACGAGACTCCAAGTACCAACGTTGCAGTTCGTCGAGAGGGCCAACCGACGAAGCGTGTGCGCACGTCACATCGTTTTCACGGATGTCGAGGTTCGGGACGGTGTCGGCATGCGCGTGGGGCGAAAGGAGCAAGTTGTGATTCGTCTGTCGGGCATCGGTTCGTCGGGCGCCTCGCTCGATCTCGATAAGTCCGGTGTAGATAGATCGCGACTCTTCGGCGACTGCGCCCTTCGAGAGCAGGCGTGAGGCCGTCCGCCCGATGT
>CALAYR010000112.1 GCA_937894805.1 uncultured Acidimicrobiaceae bacterium
GCGAAGACCCTCTTTCCCTACACGACGCGCTTCCGATCTATGTCTTTGTCATCAATCGTTCTGGCGCGGCTGATGCGCCGGGCCCAACGTTCAGCGGCGCTCACCACCACGGCCGACAAGCGGGCGGCGGCTTCATCCGACAGATGCTGGCGAACGACTAGAAGTGTTCTTTTAGGACTGACTCGGCGCAGAGTACTGGGGCCGGCACAACCTGTCTCAACGCGATTGCGAGACCATCTGTCAACCGACAAGGAATCGTTACCTGGCCGCGCGGCGACATGAGGTCCAGTTCGGCGTAGTACACACCCTGCTCCTGCTTCACAATGCGCACCGCAATAACGTCTACGTTCACGCCCTGCAACGTACTCACGAACAGTTCGTGAGTACTAGGACGAGGGTTGCTGCGCCCCTCGAGGGCCATCGCAATGGCCTGAGCATCGGCTAGTGCCACGGTCACGCCCAGACTCCTGAAAGGGGCTTCCGCCTCTTGCAGATTGACCTCTGGGTGGGGGTCGGGAAGCAAATACGTGACAGACACAACATTCATCACGCGATATGTCTCGTACTCATCGGCCGCGGCGATTAGTTCGTCGGAACTGACCTCAGTGCTTACATTCTCATCAGTCATGTCCATCAGCCTAATTCCCTCGACGTCGTGAAACTGAGAGAACCATACCAATAGCCGCGGAGAACACAAGGGCGGCCGTTCCGCCGTAACTCACCAAGGGAAGTGGGATACCCGTCACGGGCATGATTCCCATAGTCATCCCAATGTTTTGGAAACTACTGAAAGAGAAGAATACGAATATGCCAACGCAGAGCAGACGCCCAAATTGCTCCTTGGCATCCCTCGAGATGACAAAGATTCGGTACGCCACCGAGGCTAGGAGGCCCAGAAATACGATCGAACCGATCAGGCCTAGCTGTTCACCGATAGCAGTGAAAATGAAGTCCGTCCGTTGCTCGGGGACATAGCCCAGATTCGTCTGTAGGCCGTTAAAAAGACCCATGCCCTTTAGACCCCCTGCACCGATTGCATTCTTCGCGTTGTCGACGTGATAGATCGCAGCAGCCAGCGCTGGGTCGCTCGAGTTCTGATTCAGAAAAGACGTTAAACGTGAAAGCTGATACTTCTGCAGAAACCCCACCGCGACAGCAGATATAGCCCCGACGACTCCGAGAACTCCGAGTAGTGCCATAAACCTCGGAGGAACGCCCGCGATGACGATCATGATGCCAATAGTGACCGCAATGATGATCGCTGTTCCCAGGTCAGGCTGGACCGCAATAATCGCCATGGGTAAACCAGCCATAAACAAGATACGGATTACGTCTCTCTGAACGAGTCCCTGCGGGCGCCGGGCGCTGTATGCAGACGCCGTCATAATCAAAGCGAGAACCATGAATTCACTTGGCTGGACTTGAAAAAATCCCACATTGAACCAACGTTGGGCGCCAAGGGCGGACGAACCGAAAAAAATCACGCCTATGAGCCCGGCAATGCCTGACAAATACGCTGGCGTCGCAACAATCTCAAATCTTCTATGGTCAATTCGAGAAACGATCCACATCACCGCCAGGCCAATACAGACCCACATTGTCTGCCTCTTCAAGTAATAGGCAGGGTCATAACCAGCGTTCGTCAGTGCAATCTTCGTCGCCGAATAGATCATCAGGTCACCGAATAAAGCGAGAGTGACAATGCCGAAGAGGAGTCCGCGGTCGACGCTGCCCCCTCCCGAGTCATTCGAGGTGCGTGTCAGCATATTCACAGCGACACCGCTTCACGTAGTAGCGCAATGGGGATATCAGCATCGAACCACCAATCAAGCTGCAATTTCGCCTGCCACACCAACATCATCTTGCCGTTAGCAACCCGGGACGACATCTCACGCTGTTCCGTCATCCAGACGGTCTCGGCTGGTTCGTACGACAGGTCCACGAAGGCTGTGTGGCTCCCTGAAGCCACTGGGGGCAGCGATTCTGAGTTGCCAGTCAGACTCACCGGCGTGGCATTGACGACCAAATCGGCCTCGCTGTCACTGACTGCGACGCCACGCACGCGATCATCATCGACGAACGATGACAGCTGACCCCGGTCTTCGCGAAGCACCACGTCAATTCGACCCACACCTCGTTGTAGTAGCGAGGCAATAATTGAGCGAGCGGCTCCGCCAGCGCCGATGATCGTTACATTGGCGTCTCGAATGTCAACATCGAGTTCATGGGTCACTGCTCGACAAAAGCCCTCGCCATCAACATTGCGACCGAGAATCTGACCATCGACATAGCGGACCGAATTGACTGCACCTACCCGTTGGGATTGATCATCAACTTCATCGCAGAGATTGAACATGCGCTCTTTGAGGGGGAAGGTAACCGAGAGTGCGTCGAATTTTTGAACTGTTGACCGCAGGCGGCTCAGATCAGCTCCATCATCATCAACGAAAAGGCTTTCGCCATCTACGGCGAGAAACGCCATCGCCGCCATGTGCAGACGGGGTGACAAAGAGTGGTTCACCGGCGACCCAACGACTCCGCTTCGAAACATCACAGTCCTCGGCTTCTCGCAATTTCAATATTTGCAAGATGTTCTTGGTACGTAACGGCGAATGCCTCTGTTCCTGATTGATCAACAACGACAAAATAGAGCCATTTGCCCGCCGGTGGGTCAATAATCGAATGCAGTGCGGTGGCCCCCACTTGACAAATCGGCGTTGGCGTTAAGCCCGGGTGCAGATATGTGTTGTAGGGGGTGTCGATTTTCAACATGGCTGGCGTCACTTTGACACCATCCTTTTGTAGTGAATAGAGAACTGTCGCATCCATCTGTAAGCCACCGCCACGCTCAAGACGATTCAAAATGACTCTGCCCACCTTGGGCATATTCTTCTCGTAGAAGCCTTCCTTTTCAATGATGGAAGCGGCCGTAATCAACTCATAGGCATCCAAGCCGTGAATCGTTGTCGATGGTGTGATGCCCACGCGGCTGAGCTGAGTCAAAAAACGACGCTTCATATGCCTGAGCAGTAAGGATGGGGTTTCATCAGGGCCGAGAATGTATGCGCCGGTCCCGAGGAGCCCCTCAAGGCTCGTTCCACCAAAGGCATTTTGACTCGCCTCGTTGTGCACCACCGCTTTGAACGCACTCGTGTAGGTGGCATCCTTGACAGTGGCGAGCTGCAATGCAATCTGTCGGATCGTCATTCCCGGTGTGACATAGAGAACATTGGCATTAGGTCCGCTGCTCAACGCTTTGCGTATAGCTCCGTGTGAAGAATTCTGCCGGACAACGTAGATGCCCGGCCTGATGATTGGGGCGCCGAATAGCGCCAGATCGATCTTGAAAGCCAAAGTCGAACTCAATACATGTTGAGTTGCTAAATCGGAGGCCACCTCTGAAAGTGACTCACCTGGGACCACTTTGATGACGGTCTGTGTCCCTGGGGCGCTCAGGGGGTACATCGACCACGCCATACGCCCCGAGAAGACGAAAAACGCGACAAGTACTCCTATGGCAATCACTCCCTTACGACTGCGCATCGAGAACTCCCTGCAAGAGAACTACAGCCGCTGCGCTGTCGATGTCTTTTCGCTGAGCTTTCTGACTCTTACCAGCAGAAGCCATCTGCTTGGATGCACTCGTCGTGGTCAACCTCTCATCAACGACATGGAAAGTTACGTCAGGCAACGCGATACGAATCTCGTCGAGGAACTCCGTTGCCATCGCCGTACTGGTGGTCTCTCTCCCGCTTAGTGCAACCGGACGTCCCACGAGAATCTCAACGACATCTTCTTCCCGAACGAGCAACGTCAACACCGACAACCACTCCCCTTCGCGGAGGATACAGTCACGGGGGAACGCCATTGTGCGCCCAGAATTCGACACAGCAACTCCAATACGTTTAGTACCGGGGTCCAGGGCCATCAGGCGCGACACGGCTAACTCCCGAGCAGTTCTTTGGCCTTTACGAGAGCCGCTTCAATTCCAGCAACGTTCTTGCCACCAGCAGTCGCCAGTTCTGCTGAACCACCGCCACCGCCACCAACGAGGGCGCCGAGATCCTTAACCACGGCCTTGGCGTCAATCGCCCCATCAGTAGCCACCGCCATGGCCACCTTGCCATCGCCAGCATCGCCTACAAGTAGTAGCGCCCTTGCGCCTCGTTGACGCAGGTCTTGGGCAAGGGTTCGCAGTTCGTCCACGGGAAGCCCATCGACACGAGCAACGAGAACTCCTGTTGAAACCGATTCCATCAAGGAGCCGGCCAGAGAGGCCAGCGAAGCTTGGCGGAGCCCGGTAAGCGCTCGTTCAGTCTCGCGTTGCTTTTCAATAAGGCGCTCTATGGAAGGCACAACTTCGTCTTGACTCGTCTTCAATGTTGAAGCGATACTGGCAAGCACTAATTCCATCTCGCGCGATCGACGCATAGCGCCTAGCCCAGTTACCGCCTCAAGTCGTCTCGTATTTGATCCAATCGATGCCTCGGAAACAACCTGGATTTGACCAATATCCCCAAGGCGTTGCACGTGAGTACCGCCACAGAATTCCAGCGAATTCGCACCGGCTCGAACAACACGAACTCGGTCGCCGTACTTGTCACCAAAGAACGCCACTGCACCCATGGCCTCGGCCTCTTGACGAGAAGCCTCGACTGTGTCCACGGACTCATTGACTACAACATCACCATTCACCATGGTCAGCACCGCATCGATCTCCTCGGGGGCCAAACCACTGGTGTGGGCGAAGTCAAAACGAAGTCGATCGGGTTCGACCAGTGAACCTTGCTGGCGAACGTGATCACCTAAGACCGTGCGTAATGCTGCGTGCAGAAGATGGGTTGCTGTGTGATTTCTCCGTACCGCGTCTCGGCGGAGGCCATCAATGGTAGCGACAGCCATCTGGCCTGGCAGAATTTCTCCCGTGGCTTTGCCTCTATGGGAGACCAAGCCCCCGATGACGCTCTGGGTGTCAAGAACCTCAAGACGGCCGGTTTCTGTCACGATGGTTCCGGTGTCGCCTACCTGTCCACCGGATTCCGCGTAGAACGGCGTGGTATCAAGAAAGACCTCTACGGTGCCATCCGCGGCAGTCATTGAACCGAGGATTGTCGATTCGATGCTGTAACGAGCGGCGTCACGTCCAATAAACGTTGTGAGACCGTTCGATTCGACGATCTCCCGATAGAGAGAGTCGTCCCCTACGTTCTTGGCCTTTGCGGCCGCCCGCGCACGTGTCCTCTGTTCGTCCATAGCCACGTCAAATGCGGCGCGATCCACCGTCAGTCCCCGCTCCTCAACGACTTCAGAAGTTAACTCGAGAGGAAAACCATGCGTGTCATGCAATTTGAAAGCAACATCACCGGGAAAGATTGTGGTCTTTGAAGCAACCACACTCTCAGCCTCTTCAGTAAGTAACGAGAGACCGGCACGTAACGTGCGGGCGAACCCATCTTCTTCCCGCTGCAGGATTGAGGTGATTAAAGACTGGTCTGCAATCAATGAG
This sequence comes from uncultured Acidimicrobiaceae bacterium, assembly GCA_937894805.1. GTDB lineage: Bacteria > Actinomycetota > Acidimicrobiia > Acidimicrobiales > RAAP-2 > RAAP-2. The sequence goes on from CALAYR010000112.1 coordinate 5,507, forward strand.
GGGTAGGCATCGGCCATCTTCTCAATAGTGGCCGTAACGAGAGCTTCCGTAACCGCACGATCTGAGCCTTCACGACGCGCCGCCAAAATGGCTCGCCGGATGATTCGACGCAACACGTAACCACGACCTTCGTTCGACGGTAGGACGCCGTCGGATACCAACATCGTCATCGCTCGCCCGTGCTCGGCGATTCGACGGATGGCGATATCGGTGTTCTCGTCTTTGCCGTAGGTTTTTCCCACAATGGACTGAGCTGTCTCCATCAACGGTACGAAGAGATCGGTAGCAAACACTGACTCTTCGTTGTTGCGGATTGAAAGAACGCGCTCGAATCCCGCGCCAGTATCAATGTTCTTCTTTGGTAAGTCCAGCAGGGAACCGTCTATCCCGCGGTTGTACTGCATAAACACCAAGTTCCAGAACTCGACAAAGCGGTCACCGTCGCCGTTGGCTGG
>CALAYR010000113.1 GCA_937894805.1 uncultured Acidimicrobiaceae bacterium
GGCCGAGAATGTCGAAGCCCTGGTCGTCAGTGCCGAGAGGGAACCCGGCCTGTGGTGGCAGGTTGGTTGAAAAGAGACCCTCGAAGGCGTCTGTTTGGTTCGAGTGATAAAAGTGCGGTCCGACGTAGCAGAAGAGAACCACGGCGATGATGTAGCTCAATGCGACAACGGCGGCCTTGTTTTGTCTGAAGATGCGCCACGCACTGTTTTGTGTCTTTAGCAGCTTGGGCTCATTGCGCTTACGGAGTTTCGTTAGCATGCTCGTCCTATCACTTCGAGGCAATACGAATTCGAGGGTCGACAACCACGAGGGCAAGGTCGGCAATCAAGTTGCCGATGACGGTCGCAATCGCGATAATCAGCGTCGCCGCCATCACCACGGGAATATCGCGGCCGAGGGTGTGCGAAACGGTGATGAAGCCCATACCGGGGTAGTTGAATACCTGTTCGGTAATTAGCGCTCCGGTAAATAGACCAGGCAGCGAAAGTCCGAGGATCGTTACCAGCGGAATAAGAGCGTTACGAAGCACGTGACGTGAAAGGACGCGCCAGTTGCTGGCACCCTTAGCACGGGCGGTGCGTACATAGTCCTGCACAATTGAGTCCAACACGGCGCCTCGCGTGAATCGCGCGACGCCAGCCAGGGAAAGCAGCGTCATACTTCCGATAGGCAGCACGAACGCGGTCCAGTTTTGAATCATGAAAACAGGAGGGTCAAAGAAGCCGGAGCCCGTTGGATATGGGATAAGTCCGGGGAAAATTGCGAAGTTAATGGCGAACACCGTGACGGCCAGGATGCTCATCAGGTACGCCGGCGTCGAATAGAGGACGAACGAGATAAACGTTGTGATGTAGTCAAAAGCTTTGTTTCGACGCCACGCCTGAGTCACACCGAGCGGAATCGCAATGAGCAGGGAGAGTATCAGGGGCACGATGGCAAGCCAGATGGTTCGAGGCAGGGCCGGGCTCAGGATTTCCCAGGCCGGCTTGTTCATGGTCTTACGAAGAACGGAATGGCCGAAATCTCCGTGAATCAAGTCATTTACGTAGCGGTAGTACTGGTAGAAAATCGAGCGATCAAAGAAATGTGCGTGGTTGAACTCCATAATGTCGGCCTTGGTAGCTCGGGGACCAAGGACCACTCGAGCCACTGTTCCGTGGAACATCGCCGGAATAATGAAGGTGATGAACGAGACCACAAAGAGCACAGCCACGCTCTGCATAAGACGTCGGGTTAAGTACTGGCGCACCGACAAATAGTAGCAGTGCAAAAAAACAGCGGCCGGAACCCGAGGGCTCCGGCCGCTGTTGTAGTAACTCAGTATTACTTGTGCAAGTACTCAGGCAAGTAAGCACCGACGGGGCTAACGGGCAAGACGCCCTTCACCTTCGTGCTCACTACACCCGTACCAGTGCCAGTTGGCTGGTACATATATGGAAGTTGCTCAGCAGCGTACTTAGCGTAACGAGTCTTTAGTGCCTCGCCACCCTGCGTCGTTGCGTCGATGATGGCGTCCATCGTTGCGTTTGAGTACAGACCCGGGTTGCTCAGTGCGTTGGTGTAGAACAGCAACTCACCAGATGGGTAGTAGTCAGGCGCGTAGAGCCATCCACCGTACTGACAGACCTGCCAGTTACCAGCACCGCTCAAGCAGTCGTCTGAGACCGTGTTGGGGTCCGAGACAGGGTTGAGGGCCATGTGGACACCAATCTTGGCCCAGAGCGATTGTTCGGCCTGCATCTGCTTAACGGCAGTTGGGCTTCCCGAGTAGTACTCGTAGGTCAAGTTCAACGCGGTGCCCTTAGCGATACCAGCACCACATCCACCCGTCTTGGTGCAAGTGGCCGTACCAGTCTTAGGAACAGTCCAACCGTTGTCAGTCAAGTACTTCTTCGCACGAGTCAAGCTGTACGGGTAAGGGTTCTTGAATGACGAACCGGCGAAGTCGTTCGCTGGCAGCGAAGGAATTGGACCGTATGTCGGAACACCGTAACCGTTGTACAGGGACTTAATGATCGAAACTTGGTCGATCGCAGCCTGTAGCGCCTGGCGGATGTACAACTGCTTCGTCAACGCGCTTCCGCCCGTTGAGGTGTCGAAGTTGTAGTAGGCGTAGTTGAACGACCACGTACCACCGGTACGCACGTTGAACTTACCCTTCAGGGCGCTCCACTTCATGGTTCCAGCAACACCTGGCTTCGGAGCCGTGTTGACGTCTGCAGGCAGAACGTAACCGCTGTCGAGCTGACCAGTGGCAAGAGCCGTCTTTTCAGCGTCAACGGATGCGAATGGGTGCATGATCAACTGGTTGACCTGAGCCTTCTGAGGTCCGCTGTAGGTCGGGTTCGGTACGAACACGATTGGCGTGTTTCCAGCGCCAGAGGTGTCGAACGAAGACAACTTCCACGGTCCATCGACAACTGACCAGTAGGGGTCAGTTGACGTGAAGGTTGAGGGGTCCTGTGAACGGTCGTTCAAAGCCTTGAACACACCAGAAGCCGCACGGTTCAGTGCGGTGCTTGCGTTCACACCACACTGTGCACGAGCGGCAGTACGGGTGAAGGATGACAAGTTGTCACCACAACCAGCCGAACCAGCAGCGTTGGAGGCCGTCAGGCGGTCCCAGGCACGTGGCATTGGTGTGATTTCCGTAAGGAAGTTGTAGAGGAACCAGTTGCGGTTCACGGCGTCAGTCAGGTGAATCGTGACGACGTTGCCCGAAGCGGTTGCAGACGAGATCTGGTCTGGGATACCCATACCAGGTACGTAACCGGCGTAACCGCCAGGTGCAGCCATGTACATGTTGATGAAGAAGACAACTGAACGAGCGTCAACGGTTTCACCGTTGGAGAACTTCCAGCCCTTCATCGTGATGGTCAGTGACTTGCTGTCCGAAGCCCATACTGGCAACGCACCGGTTGAGAGGTCCGTCTGAATGGTCGTGTCAGCACCCTTACCGACCCAGTAAAGAGGGCGGTACATCAACGACTGGAAGTCGTTCATGTTGGTTACGGTGAAGAACGCACCACTGGAAAATGGCCAGATGTAGTTCGGATAATCGTTTGGACTAAGTGGTACGTCCAGCTTCGTCGTCGCAGCACCGGCGGAGGTCAAACCTGCCAACGCCAAGCCGGACGACATCGAAGCAATTGCCACTGCACTAGTGACGAGTCGCTTCGCTCGCGAAGAAAATTTCATTCCCTTCCCCTTTCCATCTAACGGTCGTCAGATGTCTCTTGATCCCTGGAAACCCAAGTTCAGACTGAATGCTAGAGAGCAATCACACAATCGTCAAACCACCCTCCGGCAATTCACGTCACCGTCACAAAAGTTCCGATGGGGCGAAAGATGCAGGCGGCAGGCATATCCCCACTATTCGAGCCAGATACTCAAGGTGGTTAAAAGAATTAACCACCGTATTGAGAAGAATTGAGACTGACGGCACGTACAGGAACTTCTTCACAAGGCCCAGGAGGGCCTTGAAGAAACGGGAAATTCACCCGCGTCGGGTCAGCGCAGCGCCTGTTAGACGATTTCGCTGATCTGCATTTGAGGGGCGATGGTCGTGAAATTCGGCAAATCGGCGAGAACGGCAGCCGAATCCTCTGAACTCATTGCGGCACCCAGGGCATCCATCGACTCGAACTGCACGTGGACGGCAGCGACGAACGGGCCGTTTACACCCTTTTCGATCACCGCGTCGCTCAAGCCCCATGCGGCCTTAGCCATTGGAACATGAGTGGCCGCGTAGTACTCGTGGTCGAAGGTCGCGCCTTCAGTGACTGGATAGTAAACAGAAACTTGGATCATGCAAAAACGCTACACGCTCAACAAGAATCGCTTCGGCAATTACTCCTCTGGCGGGGCTTGAACAACGGTCTGGCTCGATATAAAACGAATCACGATCAGGACTATTGCACCGACACTGAGGAGAAAAACCACCACTAAGGCGGCCCCGGAGTGCGCGAAGTGGGTGAAGAGTCGAATCAGGTTAAAGAACATGGCAATCACCGCCACGACGAAGAGCACGCTGCGCTTTCGGTAGTGGCTCATTCCAATCGCCATAGCCGAGGTGGCGATACCGGCCAATGATCCGAATAGATAGGGCGCCGTTGAGTCCATGAGCAGT
>CALAYR010000114.1 GCA_937894805.1 uncultured Acidimicrobiaceae bacterium
CATGCTGCAGACGCCTTTTTCCGACGTGGCGACGGCATTTCAGATATCGACCTACTCGCTGGCCACTCTGGTGGGCGCGTATCGACCTCTCCTTCAAAAGAGCACTGCTCGCGGAGGTGCTTCAGTGGTCGGCTTGGACTTTGATGCCACGCGGGCCTATCCCATGTACGACTGGATGGGGGTTGCCAAGGCCGGACTCGAATCTCTCAGTCGCTATATCGCCAAAGAAGTCGGTCCTGACCATATTCGCGTCAACCTCCTGGCCGCTGGCCCCATCCGAACCATGGCTGCTCGCTCAATCCCCGGCTTTGCCCAATTCGAGGACTCCTGGTCCGAACGGGCCCCTTTGGGCTGGGACGTCCGTGACGCTTCGGCCGTTCACGACACTGCCGTTGCCATGCTCTCTCCCCTGATGCGAGGAACGACAGCCTCAATTGTGTACGTCGACGGCGGCGCACACGCCATGGGCTAAAGAAATTCACCCCCTGTCGTCCTCTTCTACAATCTGCGTGTGTCGTTAACAGCGGAGGGGACGTTTGCGGTGGGTGCCCACCGTCGTCGTCGTGGCCTCACTTCCCGGCGCTATACCGCCAGCCTCGTTGTTCTGGATTACATCTCTGCGTGGGTCGGACTGATTATCGGTCTCGCACTTTTGAACCTAGTAACTCGGAATTCGTTTAATCGCTGGTCGTACCTTGACTACAACTTGCGCCACGCCTTCTGGTTTCCCATTGGCATAGTTATTGCGATGGCCTTGACGTCGGGTTATCGCGTATCGCGTCGTAGCCCCACTCAGAACGCCTTTACCAACTTCAAAGAGTTGGCTATGGCGACCAGCTTCGGTGGTTTTCTCGCCATGTCCATCAGCTACATCGCGCACCACTTTACGCAGTGGGAAATTCAAGTCCCGACGCAAATCATCATCGCCATCATGACCACCACATTCGTGATTGCCATCATGCGTGTCGCACTCCGAGCCGTCGTGATGTCACAGCGGCCGGTGCGCATGGCCGTTATCGATGATGGGACTACGTATCAACGCATCGCCACTCACCTTCACCTACAGCGAGGTATCACGCTCTACGGTCGAATCTCCATGGATATCAACGACACCGAGAACACCATCGGCCACATTTCCGACATTGAACGGCTAGCCGAAGAGTTCAACCTCGACCGGGTGATCTTTGGCTCCATGAACTCCATTACCCCCGAAGTGGCACGTTGGTACCGCAGGACTACCGAATTGGTCGACACCGCCCTAGTGCCGCGCATGTTTGAAGTCATCTCTTGGCGCAGCCGCCTCACCGAAATGTCCGGGCTTCCCCTGCTCGAGATGGCACCACGTCACGTCAGTCGTTTTGACCTTGCACTCAAACGCGGTTTTGACATCGTCGTCGCACTAATCCTGCTCATTCTCAGCATTCCGCATTCGCTCGTTATCGCACTGCTGATCAAACTGACCTCACGGGGACCGATTTTCTATCGGCAAGAGCGTCTCGGATTGAATCGCAAACCATTCACCATCTTGAAGTTCCGCACCATGCAGGTAGCACCCATCAATTCGCCGGGTAGCGCCGGACAGCCGGGCGAGGATGCCCCCTTGTATGTCACACGAGGCAAGATGCAAGAGACCAGCCGACGCACCTGGATTGGTGGTTTCATTAGGAAAATCGGCCTCGATGAAATTCCGCAGTTCATCAACGTGCTCACCGGATCGATGAGCATCGTTGGCCCCCGGCCCTTTATCGTTGCCGAGAGCGACATCCAAGATCCCTTCTACGCGCGTCGCTACGACGTTCGCCCGGGCATCACCGGTCTCTGGCAGGTTTCCGGTCGCAACAATCTCACGGCTGAAGAACTCCGCCAATTGGACTACCTCTACGTCTCTGCCTGGTCTATGTGGTGGGACATAAAGATCTGCTTCGACACACCTCGCGCCATGCTGCGAGGGCTCGGCGCCTACTAGGCATGAGGCGTGTCCCTCTCGCGCTCGCGCATGATTATTTAACGCAGCGTGGTGGCGCAGAAAGAGTCGTGGCCGCGTGGACCCACTTCGCACCAGGGGCTCCACTTTTTACCAATCTCTACGAAGCGTCTACAACATTCGATGAGTTTGCCTCAGTAGAGATCCACACCGGTCGCCTTAATCGATTTGCCTATTTGCGACACCATCACCGTGCCGCTCTGCCGTTTCTGGCGTCGGCCACCAAGGCCATCGAAATTGCCGCTGACGTCACCCTGGCTAGTTCGTCTGGCTGGGCCCATGGCGTTAGCGCCTCGGACTATCTGGCGGTCTACTGTCACGCCCCCGCGCGATGGCTGTACCAGACAGACCGCTACCTCCAGCGAGACGGCCTCGGGTTCGGCGCCCAGGCATCACGGCTCTGGTTGAACCACTTACGCCGATGGGATCAAACGGCCCAGCGCCGTGCCGACCTCTACATCGTCAACTCGACGGCAACCCAGTCACTTGTTGAGGAGGTCTACGGAAGATCTGCACCGGTCGTGGCTCCACCTGTCGATATCCCTGGCACCATTCCTGCTGGCGACGACCGAGGGGATGTCTTGGTTGTGGCGCGACTCCTGCCGTATAAAAATGTTGAACTGGCGATCGAAGCGGCGAGGTCCATGCCCGATGTTCGCTTCCGCATCGTGGGAAATGGTCCGCTGTGGGAGAACCTGAGCCAGCTCGCTCCCGCCAATGTGACGCTCCTCGGTGCTGTCAGCGACGTGCAGTTGTGGCACGAATACGCCAGTACCAAGGTGCATCTGGCTTTAAGTCATGAGGACTTTGGCATCACTCCCCTCGAGGCCGCTGCGGCCGGCAAGCCCACTGTGGCGCGGCGTTCAGGGGGTTACCTCGACACGATTACTCCAGCCACTGGAATCTTGATTGACGAAGACGAGCTGAGCGTGACAACAATTGTCGATGCCCTCAATCAAGCGTTTCAGAGCCCTTGGGATCAGCACCACCTTCATCAACACGCCCAGCAATTTTCACGCGAGGCCCATTGGGCCAGACTGCGCCACGTCGTTCCGGGTATCTAACTCCCAGTAACGGAGTTGACCCAGAGATCTAATCGTTGGGCCACCGATTCGTTGGTGAAGTTTTTCAACACTGACGTTCGCCCCAGCTCGCCTAGTCGCACGCCCTCTTCGCCGTAGGCGTTGCGTCGAAGCGCTTCGCTAAGGCCCACTACATCACCTTCCGGCACGAGCGTGATACCGGTGAGCTCCGCCACCCAGGGAATCTCCCCAGAGTCGTAGGCCACAACGGGGCGACCCACTGACAACGCTTCAATAATCACCCGTCCAAACTGCTCAGTCCATGTTGGTGTTGTTCGACTGGGCAAAGCCAGGACGGAAATCGATTCATAGAAGGAATGCACTTGCTCCGGAGTCAGTGCACCGTGCCATTGCACTCGAGGGGGCGGCGGTGAAAACAGCGCACGGAGCTCGCCATCACCCACGACCTCTAAGGACAGAGATTCATTCATCGCTACTGACTCCAGTAGGTCAGTCAGCCCCTTGGACTCCACTAGACGTCCGACGTAGCCGACGACGCCCTCTCGTCGTGGAGTGACAGTGACCACCACTCCATCAATACCGTGAGGTACAACATCAACCTTGCTGGGGTCCGCACCCCAGCTCACTGCGCGATTCCCCGCCGCTCGTGAACGTGCCATAACCAAACTCGCGTGTCGGAGCACAACCCTGCGCCACCTCTTGGCAGGCCAGGGCATCGCGCGATCGAGGTTCTCAGCAGCCTGAATGGCGTACGGCAACTTTCTACGGCGCGCAAATCTCGAACACTGCCAACCAGCCAGAGAGAAGGCCTCTTCTTCAATGATGCATACGTCAGGATCAAAAGACTGAATGGCACTATTGCGATGCAGTGAGCCGCGGTAGCGAAACCGCTGTGGAGCACCGGCGCGAGAAACTTCGAGTGGCAAGAGACAGTCCTCAAGACCCGGATGGGTCTCTGGACAAAATGGGTGCGGAGAGAAATCATGCCGCCACGACGCGGGAGTCACAATCAGCAGTTCGTGACCCAATTGGCGCAATTCGGCGTAAACCGACTGGTTGGCCGCCACGACCGAGGCGTGGCTAAATACCAAAATGCGTTTCCTCACCTCCCTATCGTGGCAGAAACACACCCCCGGCGAGCGACCTGCCACAATCATTGACGTGAATGAGCCCACTGAGACCACCGAGCCCCGCCGCCGGGGTCAGGAATATCGTGGCGCCCGCGCTGCGACGAACTCTCTCGTAACGGCGGCCGGCGTTGTTTGTGTTCTGCTCATCGCGCTTGTTACAACCCCGATTTCGCTCTCGCACCTCGGACTCGTGGAGTTTGGCATCTGGAGCTTCGTTACGGTCACCGTTGGCTACATCTCAACCTTGGACCCGGGCTTTGGCAACATGGTGGTGCGCTATGGCGCGCGAGGTCGCATTGAGGGGGATCACTTAATCGGCGCGAGAATCACCACTGTGGGAACGCTCGCGTGGCTGGCCATTGGTGCCGCTGGGCTACCAATCGTGGTGGCGATTGTGCATCCATTGATGCATCACCTCAACTACAGCCCGGGTGTACAAATTGCCGCTGAGCGGTTCTTTTACTGGACCTACGCACTCGTCTTTTTCGGTTCGATACTGGCCACCCTCTCATCACGACTCGTCGCGGTTGGTGAACAGTGGATCATCACCGTGATTGATGTTGTTTCGAGATTGATTTACGCGGTTCTGCTCATTGTGTTACTCGTTCACGGAATGCGGTTATCGGCCATTGTGATTGCCACGTCAGTGCAGTACGCCGTTTCATACATTGCGACACTCATTGTGATCATTCTTCGTCACGGCGCTCCCTACGCCAGCCCGCGAGGTATTACTCCCGAGATTCGTAAGGAACTACGCCGCGTAAGTGGTTGGTTTCAACTCAACTCCATTCTCGAAACCCTGACCTACGAGACCGATCCCATCGTCATCTCCACCTTGGTGTCGCCGGCAGCCACTGGACTGTGGTCGATTGCTCAGCGCCTGGCTCGTCAAATCACCTACTTCGGCTACATCCCTAATGGCAATCTCCTACCCACGATCTCCGCAGCAGTAGCGGCAGATGAGGGCCTAGATGGGCTGCGACGGATCTATGTGCGAGCCAACCGCATCATTGTGCTCATTGGTGTCGTGATGGCCGGCTTAGTCATGGCTCTCGGACCAGTGTTACTCACCGCGTGGCTCGATCGTCCGTTCCTCAGTGCGTCAACGGCCACGATACTCATCGCGCTGGGCATGGTGGCGGGCACCCCGCGACCCGCCACGGCTGCGGCCATTTTCGCGATTGGCAAAGTGGGCCTGGGAACTCGCGCCCAGCTCGTGGCCTTTCTCGTTAATGTCATTCTCACTCTTGCGCTAGTGAAGCCGTTTGGACTCAACGGCGTCCTGGTGGGGACGCTTTGCGCGAAAGTCTGCGCTACCTCCTATCTTCTGATGCGTTTTTCACGGATGGTCGAGAGCACTGCGAGGGTCCTCATACTCCCTTGGATCTCGCGAGTCGTGCTGATCGGAGCTGCCGCCACAGTGTCAACTCGCCTCCTTATGGATCGCTGGGAGTGGGCTCTTGACTCTCGCTGGCACGCTCTAGGTGGCGCTACGGCCCTCAGCCTCCTCTTTGGCCTCATTGCACTCACCGCAATTCGCCTGACGAAGTACTTCTCGAGGGAAGACTTGCTCTGGCTACGCGGAGCCATGCCCTCGCCGATTCGTCGTTGCTTTACCGATCGGGCCATTCGATTGCTGAGTGGCGCATGACTTCGATTTCACTCGTCATCCCCTCCTACGCAAGAGCCTTAGACCTCGGCGCCGCCCTTGATTCCGCACTACAGCAAGATGACGCTTTCGACGAAATCATTGTTGTGGCGCGCGACGACGATCCCGAGACGATCGCTGTCGCACGTTCTCGATCGGTGACCCTTGCGACCGTCAATGAACCGGGTGTGCTCGCGGCCATGGTGGCGGGCTCGCGATTAGCGACGAGCGACGTGGTCGCGTTTACCGATGATGACGCACGCCTGCCGAAGGATCACGCGTCACGCCTTCGGTCCTATTTCGAAGATTCCACCGTGAGCGGAGTCGGCGGACGCGACGTTCTCTACGACGAAATGACGCCGCGCCCAACTTCGCTGACTGGCAACGTCGGGCGCGTGCGATGGTTCGGGCGAGTCGTGGGAAATCATCATCGAGGTGACGGTGACCCGCGAGCAGTCTTCATGCTGAAGGGTGTTAACGCGGCCTATCGGCGCTCGACGCTCGCCTTTCCGTTGGGACTACGCGGTCAGGGGGCGCAGCCTCACTTCGAAGTGGCCATCGGAAGCTGGATTGCGAGGCATGGCGGCACACTGCTCTACGACCCGCAACTGCGAGTTGAGCACCACCCCGCCCTTCGTCTCGGTGACGACCAGCGAACGTCGCCCTCAAATGCCGCCATCTTGGATTCGGCCTACAACCTCGCCCGGTCCCTGCCACCGCGCTTCCTACTCCGGCGCCTGCTCTACGTAATTTTGCTCGGCGATACCAATTGTCCCGGCATTGGTCGCTCGCTCGTGGCCTTGATGCGCCGAGAGAAGTCCGTCTTGGCTCGTCGGAGTCCCAGTTGGCGGGGGACACTCATGGCCTGGTCTGACCGTCGCCAGCCACTGACGTTCGAGGCTGGAAGCGCCTAAGCGAGGAGTTCGCGTAGCGCCGTTTCGAGCTGGTCGGCCACCACCTCGGGGCGAAAGAGACGGTCGGCCTCTGCTCGGCACTGCGCGGCCAATACCGACCGCTCACTATCGCTAAGCGCAGTCAACGAATGAAGATGAGCCACCACGGCACTGGCCTCATCGACGCCGATGGGGACGACAAGAGCAACGCTAGGCGCGACCTCCTCGCTCGCCCCGACACAAGGTGTGACGATGACCGGCACGCCCGCTGCCAGAGATTCGGCCACCGTGAGTCCAAATGGTTCGTATCGCGACAGCTGCAGTAGCGCCAGGCCGCTCTGAAGCGATTGGAATACCTCGGAGCGACTCTTGTGACCGACCACGTTGGACACTGAAGCATCGAACGAACTGACAGTGTCGCGATAGTCGCTCCAAAGCGAGTGGCTGCCAATTACTAGAAACTGGACAGACTCTTCACTCTCCGTGCGATCGCCTACCCATCTATGCGTTACTGCCGCTACAGCCTCCAGCCCCTTACGCACGGCCAGGCGTCCTACGACCAGAACATCATGCCCACCGGCGCCAACAGGAATCTCGTCAACATTGATGCAGTTGGGCACGACGCGAACTCGGCGGGAATCGACGCCGTAGTCCTCGATAATGGCATCACCGAAGTGGCGACTGATGGCCAACACGCCCGTCGCTCGACGCGCATCACGAGCTTGGCGAATACTGCGAAGTTGGAGCCATCGCGAGACGATCTGGTGCTTACTGGCCGACTGTTTGCTAACGCCCTCGCGATACTCACGACCCAACCACGTCCGTTCACCCTGGGCGTGGACGGACGGGTGCATGATGACTGGAATGCCAAGATTTTTCGGAATTCCCACACTCTCCATCGCGGAAAATTGGTAGATGAAGTCATAAGGGGTCGCTCGGTGGAGGGCGCGGAGCCGCTTTGCTAAGCGTTGTCGGCCACGAGCGGCAAAGAGCTGACTGGACATCATTTTGGTCAGTGGGATTTTCGAATACCACTTCTCGAAAGCGAAATTGGATCGCTCTACGACGTAGTTCAGACCCTCTCGAACGCCAAGGCCATATGGGTCGTCATCCTCTTTGGAGGCCACCACAAACACGTCGATGCTGTTTCCACGTTGCAGGAGCTGGTCGAGTAAAAGTCCTGCGACGCCCGGCGCTCCCCCTGCTTGGGGGTGAGGCGATGGCCCCACATAGGCAATTCGCCATCCAGGAAACCGCAGTCCCGGCACGGCTCGAGAATCACGCGACTCCAACAAACGCCACTTCGTCAAGACGGTCCAGCCATTCACCGCAAGTTGACCACCGGCCACCCATAGCCAACGCCGAAACTTCCTAGGGGATCGAAACGCTCCTGTCTCGCGTCCAATCGATCGCCAGCGATGAGCGGCGCCCGTAAACGGCGCCCAGCGCAGTGGTCGCCGCGAGGCCTTTCGTTCGGGGTGTCGAGCAAGTACTAACCAGTCGTCAATCGCAATCACCCCTCGGCGGTGCCACTGTTTGGCCGAGAATGGGCGACCCGGGTGGACCACCCGCATGGATGGCTCGAACCCCACTGGCCCGACTTCTTTTTGAATGCGCCACGCCACATCACGGTCTTCGTGTGCCGCATGAGGAAACAGGCGATCGAACCCACCGACGGCCACAAAGGCTTCCCGTCGGTAGGCGACATTGCACGTGAGGAAACTCCCTCCGTCATGATCTTCGACAGAGTGTTCGTAGATGGCTGAAAAGGGTGGAGATGTCGTGTCGCCCGTGACCCCCGCGAACGTGGGATTCGCATTGAGGAACGTCTGAGCCGCGGCGACCCATCCCTCCTGGACGGCAACATCATCGTCGGTAAAGAGAATGATTGATCCAGTGGAGTGCTGGACGCCGTAGTTGCGTGCCCTCGCCGGCCCAATTCCCGACGTGCGCAAAAAGGTCACGCCAGGAAAGGTGTCGCCGTCGTAGGCGGGAGAAGAACCGTCGTCGACGACAACAATCTCCCCGTGCCCATTAAGTGCTTCAATCTGCGGCCGGAGCAGGGACAGCAGGGCCCCAAGGAGTTCCGGTCGGTCCTTGGACGCTATGACGACGGATATCTCCACGGCTCTATTCCAGCACGGATTCGTAGACCGACTCGACCAACCGGCCCATCAGAGGCGCGCCGTATCGTGTCGCTGTCGCCCGAGCCTGGTTGCCGAGCTGCACCCGATCGAAGTCACCCGCACTCAATCGGCGAAGCACCTCGGCCAAGGACCCGGCGTCATTTGGCTCGTAGAAGAGGCCGTTGACGCCGTCGACAACAAAGTCCAACACCCCTCCATGTCGGGGCACCACAACGACACGACCCGCGGCCATCGACTCGGTGACCACGTTGCCAAAAGGTTCCGGCGATCGTGACGTCAAAACGGTGACATCAACGTTCGCCACCGCCGAGGGCACATCATCAACCGCCCCGAGAAAATGCACTCGATTTCCGAAAGACTCGGCCTGTTCATGCAAGCGGTCCTGGTAGGAAATTTCATCAAAGAGTGCGCCTCCGACGAAGGAGACGGACACGGGAACGTCGCCGAGCAGGGCGAGAGCTTCCAGCATGAGGTCTTGACCTTTCCATGCCGCGATGCGACCAATGACGCCGATACGTAATTCCTGTTGAGCCACGGGTGTCGGCACGTCGAAGAACGCTCCATCGACCGGACTGTGAATGATGCGTGCGTCGCTGTTGGTTGCCTGGGCCGTGACGTGCGAGTTGGCAATCACCGCATCTGTACGTGCCGCTAACAACATCCTCAGCACGCGGACTGTCGCCATCGTGAGGTATGGCGGTGACCAGAGATCACGCACGTGCGTAACTACTCGCCAGGGACGACCCAGCGACGCCAACGAGCCCAAAACAAAGGCCTTGAGGGAATTTGTATGGACCAAGACAGCCCCACGACGATGCAAAATTCGGCTGAGGCGAACGGAAAAGATCAGCGAATCCCATAACGAAACCGCAAATCCACGCCAAATAGTTTCTCGTCGACGTGACTGCGTCCTTTGATTCATCGGGAGCACTTCGTACGTGATTCGCCGGCGCCGCAGTTCGGCTTCGAAGGGACCGCTCTCGAAGAGCACCACATGGGGAATGAACCGACCTCGTGTCGCGAGTGCTTCCGCTGTGCGAGCAATAGCCAGCTCCCCACCACTCAGGCGCGCCGTGTGGTCGAGGACAATCGCCGCTCGAGGCTCCTCCACTCGCGTGAGCAGCGCTTGATAGTGCTGCTCAAAGTATCCAGCCACCGCCGACCACGACAGCCCGGCGATGCCTTGGCGAATCGTGGCGGGGTCTGCGTCTCGTTGGCCCAATGCACTGGTAATCCTGGACGCCAACTCGCTGCTGTCTCCTGCGGGAAATGCCGTGACGTACGGGGACATTTCGGCCACTTCAACAAGACCGTCAACATCACTGACAACAACCGGAGTTCCCGCCGCCAAGGACTCAAGAACGACCAATCCGAAACCCTCATGGGCCCGAGTCGGCACCACGGTAAGTGAGGCCGCACACATCCAATCAGTTCGCTCCATCTCGCTAACGAGACCTACCAGCCGCACCCTTCCGGACAGTTGTAACGATTCAACGAGCGCTTCGAGCGCGGGACGTTCGGGTCCGTCGCCCACAATCACCAACTCGGCTTCCGGCAACTCCACCATCGCGTGAAGGAGCGTGTCGAGGCCCATCCGCGCAACCAGTCTTCGGACCGCCACGACGAGGTGAGCGTTGGGGTCTACGTCGAGTTTGCTGCGAGCCTCAGTCCGTGTCGTCAAACTCTGGAAGTGAACTCCGGGGGGCACCACGCTCACTCGTTCGGGTCGAACACCGTAGGTTGCAATAGCGACCTGGGCGAACGCGTGTGACAACACGACGACCGATTCAGCTCGGCGTAAGACAAATCGCTCCAAACGACGTTTGATGATTGAAGCCACCAATGATCCGCCCGTCCAACGACTCTCGTCAGCCCAGGGACCTTGGAAATGCACGACCATCGGACGGTGGTGAAGGGCGCCTGTAGCTACCGCCAGGACGGCGTGAGCCGCAAAGTGAACATCGAGAAGGTCCGCGTCAGATCGGCGAATAACGCGGGCGGCCTCAAGATTTCGCCGCCATAGAGGACCTGGTTCCAAAGGATGGTGGGGCTCCTCGTTGCCACCAACCCAAGTGGAGGCGGCGTCCACGCCTTGAGCGCGAAGCGCATCGACCAGATTGGTGCAGTAGGTGTTCAGTCCACCAACCCGAACCGTCAGTGATTCCAGTCCAACATGGAGCACCGACAAGCTCACGCGCGACCTGCCGCAATCTCCCGATAGAGCTCTTCGTAGTTCGCAATCATGCGAGAAAGCGAAAATTCACGCGCTCTCCGTGACGCCAGCTTCCCCATCGATAAGACGTTGTTGCGATCCGAAGCCCAGGCGTCCAACCACCCCGCCAGTTGCGATGCGCTCCCGTCAAAAATCCTGCCGCCTTCATTCTCGCCAACGAGCCGACGCGCCACACCGACATCGGTCGACAACACTGCGCAGCCGGTCAGCGCGGCCTCGACGAGAAACAGTCCGAACGATTCGTATGTGGAGTTGCACAAAATAATGTCGTGTTTGGCGTATTCGGGCGCCACGTCGTCGAGCGGGCCAGTAAAAAACACTCGTTCGGCTAGCCCTAATGATTGCGCGAGCTTCAAGTACGGAGCGGCATCGCCCTTGCCCACTACGGTCAGTGTCGTCGCATGGTCGCGTGCCATCGCCAGTGCGCGAATTGCGCCACCGACGCCCTTGAGGGCAAAGTCACCGGTCACCATGAGGACCCTCAGCGACGCAACATTGGAACGCAGGACGTACGGAAAACCCTGTTCGTCAACGCCATTAGAGATCACTCGAACCGGCATGTCGGGATAGTGCTCACGGAGTTGGTCGGCTACGAGATCAGATACAGCAACCAAAAGACCGGTTTTTCGCGGAGTGAAGTTGCGGCGCTCCAACATGCGACCGATTGTGCGAGCAATGCGAGCGTTGAGATAGCGCCAAATTCTGCCCTCGCCTCTGACGACTGTGGCGGCCGCCTGGCAGAGGTGCACCGTGGCGATGTCGGAGCCGCCATTATTGATTGCGCCGCACGTGTGGGATATTCCACCCTTGAGCATGAGATCGCTCTTAGTTGGTGCGCGAAAGTAGAAACCCGCGATTCGGGCAAACGCTGGTTTCTTGGCGATTTGCACTGGAATGCGCTCAAGCGCATGGTGCAGCTCGGGTAACCCTTCGCCCGCGACGATGTGCGTTGCAAACTGCTCGTTTAGTCCATTCAGGAGCGCGAAATTCATCCGCTCCATTCCCCCGCCGTGAGCGCTCACCGAATGGGCAATGAACCAGATATCGATCGTGTCCTGATTCATCAGAATCGTGCCACCCTCCGTGGTTCGCCTGGCTTACGCCAGGTGAAGGCGGGCGCCGACTCCACTGAAGGCAACGTTAGGGGCGCCTCGGCATCCTGCCTGCTCAACAGGCCGTCTCCAGCACCCACGAAAAACCAGAGCAGCCAACAAACCGAATAGAGGTTGCCATTAGTCCACTGCAGGAGCGTGGCCATAATCACGCCGAGTACTAGTAGTCCGAGGGGATCTCGGCGAACTACGGCGAGGCGATAACCCATGGCCGTCAACCGCCAGAGCATCAAGAAGTAGATAATCAGGCCAAAAATTCCAAAAGCGATTCCCATATTGCCGGGGTCGAATTCCGTTCCAGCCGTCTTGCTCGTTGTGCTGTAGCGACTAGACGCCAAGTTGGTAGAGCCAGAACCGTGTCCGAACGGGTTCTTAAATGCCGAAAACATGCCCACTCGAGTCGCCTTGATGTGCCCGGGCAATGACGATCCGGCACCGGTCGGGTCAGTAATACCGCTTAGTTGATGATTTACCAGAACGGCTGCCGTTGAGTCGGGCCCTTGTAGTGCCGCCGATCCACCGCCACCTCCGATCGCTCCCGCAAACACAACCAGTAGCACCACGGCCGACGCGCCGAAAATAGCGACAGTGATGGGTCGCATCCGAAAGCGAGCGGCCGTCACAACGCCCAGGGCTAGTGCTGAGACGAAGATGGACGTTCGTTGCGACTCATAAAAAAGTGCCAGGGCGACAACGGTCATTGCGGCGAGATGAAGTGGAAGTGGTAGCCGAACTGACTTTGCGGCCAATATGGACCAGACAATCAGCCCCACGCTTAAAAACACGGCGTACTCCTGGGCTGATGAAAAGGTACTGAAGGCTCGGACAATGCCGGAGCCCAAGTTCAACGCGGTGTATCCCTTCGACTCAATCCAGGTCAGATCCCACGAAGGAAACTGCACAAACTGCTGATA
Organism: uncultured Acidimicrobiaceae bacterium; assembly: GCA_937894805.1. GTDB lineage: Bacteria > Actinomycetota > Acidimicrobiia > Acidimicrobiales > RAAP-2 > RAAP-2. The sequence continues at coordinate 13,105 of CALAYR010000114.1, forward strand.
GAGGCCGTAGAGGGAGGCCACCAACGAGAGGATCGCCACGTTCCACGCCACTCGCCACAGGACGTCGACCGAACCGAATCGTCGGCCAATCCAAAATGCCAACGTCGGCACAAAGACAAAGAGGAGTCCGCCAACGCCGGCCATTAGTCCACCCTGCTTCGGGTTGGCCACTTCGAGGATTGCCACAATGTTGAAGGCGAGGACGACTCTCGCCAGTTTGGAGAGGGGTGGCGCCCCCTTGCTGTTAACCGTCACCAGCATCAAAACAATGAGGGCCACGGGACCAACAATCAGTACAGGGTCACCGGAGAATGTGACGTTGCCGCCTCCGGGTGTGAAACGTCGCACAAAGCCTAGAAAGACCATCCAGACCGGCATGATGGTGATGAGCAACTCGGGACTGGACCATGCGAGCGATATCACCAACGGGATGGTTATCACCGCGAAAATAACGTGCGTACCGGCCACCAGCGAAATGAGCAACGAACCAACCGTTGCGACCAGGACGATGAGCCAAGACTGCCCACCTCGCGAGCTGCTCGGCTGCCCCAAAGGGGCCACGGAAGTACTCATCGAGACCGTCACAGGTTCATTTTGACACAAGGACCAATATTTCTCTGCCTCACGCCCTCATGTCGATACTTTTGAAGGGGTAGAATTCGCACGTGGAGACAAACGCCGAGGTCCGTCGGACACCAATGGATTACCTCCAGACCGTTTGGCGGCGTCGCGTCACCGTTCTGGTCTGCACGTTGACTGCGCTGGGTCTCATGATTGCGGTCGATACGGTGCGTCCGTCCAAGTACGCCTCAACCGCCAAAGTCTCTTTTGGTACCCGCACACTCACCGTGACCGCTATGGGTACCAACCTCATCCGACTGCAATCGGCTCCGGTGCGCTTGGCCGCCCGAGGCATCTTGGGCGTGGGACTCCCAGGATGCTCTATCAAGCAAGAGGGCACAACCGCCATCGCGGACATCACCTGTAACGCTAACGACCCATCGTTAGCCGCCCGAGCTGCAAACGCCTACGCCGACGGTTACAACCAAGTCATGCGATCACAGAGCGTGCAACGTGCGCTCGGTGCAGCGCAGTACATTCGCAGCACCATTGACGCCCAGAATTCGTCGATTGCGACCCTTACTGCCGCGGCGGCATCGGTTGATAAGAACTCCATCCTCGGCAAGCTGTACGCCAAGCAGCTCACTGAGGCGTACGGAAAACTGCAAGGACTGCAGTCGCAACTCAATGCCGTGGAACTGGCTTCGCTGAATCCTCGAAACGCCATTTCAATTCTTCAGATTGCCACCCCCAACCGCACGCCCCTCTCGCCGAAGCCAACCTCGGACGCCATCTTGGCCTTCATCGCGGGCCTCGCCCTCGGTGTGGGAATCGCCGTGGTTCGAGAGACTTTGGACGACAAGTTGCGCACTCGAGCAGAGTTGGAGCAGATCAGTCTCGGTCGCCCTGCGATTGGACTGATTCCCAGTATCCGCGAGTGGGAGGACCGCAAAACGCCACTACTCATTAGTGCCGAACAACCCAAGAGTCCACCTTCTGAGGCATTCCGTTCGTTGCGAACTTCGCTCCAGTTCATGTCGCTCGACGACCCCATCAAGACGTTGCTCATTACATCGCCTGCCGCAGCAGACGGCAAGACAACCATCACGTCCAATCTCGCCTACACCATCGCCTCAGCTGGTCAAGAAGTAATCATCGTTGGTTGTGACCTCCGAAAGCCCCGCATTCACGAATTCTTTGGAGTCAAGAATGAGATTGGCTTCACGTCGGTATTGCTCGGTGAAGCAGATTTGGATGACGCCATTGTTGAGGTGCCCGGTTCGGCCTACCTTCGAATCCTCCCCGCTGGCCCAATTCCACCAAACCCCGCAGAGCTCTTGTCCGGACGTCGGGCCCAGTTGGTGATGGAGCAGCTCAAGGAGCGTTGCGATATTGTCATCATTGACTCGCCGCCGATGTTGCCCGTCTCGGATGCTCAAGTGCTTGCCGCTAAGGCTGACGCAGTAATTCTCGTGGCGGCAGCTGGCATCTCCGCCAAGCGAGATGTTGCTCGATCAGTCGAGCTCCTCATGCAAGTAGACGCCGCCCTAATTGGGGTGGTGCTAAACCGCGCCCCATCAAGCGATGGCTACTCCTACTACCGCTACGGGTATGGATATGGCTACGGCTACGGTTACGGCTACGGGTACGGATACGGCGGAACTAGCGCGTACGGCGGCGCCTCAACTCCGGTTCCCGAAAATCTGGCAATGCCCGAACCTACAACCACTAAGCCCTAGGTTGGCCTAGGTCTACCGTGAGTCCTCGCTACCGCCACCGCAAGTCACGCCCCCTGCACAACTTTCGCTACGGCTGGTTCCATTTCGATCAACACCGCCAAGGTATTCGGCATACCCACTCACGGCGTCGTGATCGCACCACAGAGTCGCCCCGACGCAGCGGATTCCGCGGCGTTCCGCGGACGGTACTGCTTCGCGAACTGCGCTGGCAGTTTCTGCGCGGACTCCTCGTTGCCATCGTCTTGCTGGTGATTTGGGCTCTCGGATTTGGTATCTGGGACATCATGCGAGCCAAGTCCGATATCGCGTCAGCAAAATCCGCGGCAACGCAAATCATTGATGGTCGGGACTCTCTCTTAACCGCTCAGGGTCGCGCCACGGCTGCGGTGCAACTGCACACAATGCATTCATCGGCCTACAGCGCCGATCTCCGACTCAAAGGCTCCGCCCCGCTGACCGTGTTGAGCTGGATCCCATTCGTGAATCGCCAGGTCAACGGACTACGTGATGCCGTCAGTGACGTTGATGAAACTGCGGCCCAGGGTCAGCGACTCCTCGCATCGGCGAGCGCAGCCGCTGACGCCAGCCACGGTACCTACGTGGACCTCCCCACGCTCAAGCGACTCAACGAACAGGTTCACGCTTCTCGCCTGGCGCTCCATGGTCGTGTGCGTTCTGCAGCAGGACTCGTGGGACCAATCAAGGCGGCTCGACTTTCGATCAATCGCCAGTTGAGAGTTCTCAACGGCCTCCTCAAGAATGCCGAAAGCGCACTGACTTTTGCTCAGCCATTCCTTGGCAGCACTGGGCCGCGAACCTATTTCGTCGCTGGTTTGAACAACTCGGAAATGCGCGACCAGGGCATGGTGTTGAGTTGGGCCATCCTGCATGTCAACGCGGGTCACTTCGAGATGAGCCGCTCTGCCACGGTGGGAACCATCTCCCTGCGAAAGCCGGCCGTTGCCCTTACCGACAAGGGCACCAAGACGGTTTTTGGACCGTTGGAACCAACGCGCATTTGGCAGTCCGTCAACGCCGTGGGTGACTTCCGCACATCATCGAGATGGATGATTGCCATGTATGCCGCCGCCAGAGGTGAGCAGGTAGATGGCGTCTTAGGCATAGACGCCGTGACTCTCCAAAACATTTTGCGGGTAACCGGTTCGGTGCGTATTCCGAACACAAAGCCAGCCATCAATGCGAGCAATGTTGCGAGCTTGATTCTGCACGACCTCTATGTGAAATATCCCGCCGGTTCCCAACAGCAGGGCCGACGCGACGAGATCTCGGCCATTGCCCAAGCGGCAGTCACGAAAATGAAGCGGGGTGGCTTCGACTCGGCCCTTCTCATAAAGGCCCTTGCGAAATCCACTGGGGGACGCCACCTACTGTTCTATGACACCAACGCCACCAACGAAGCGAACATCATTAAGTTTGGCGCGTCTGGCGCACTCGTGGGTCGCAGCGAGAACGTCATCCACACTTCAATCCAGTCCGGTGTTGCGGCCAAGCTCGATTGGTTTATGCGTGAGACCCTGCAATACGACATTCGCGTCAACAGCGAGGGAACGGCATTCATTACGACAACCATCGCGCTGAAAAACACAGCGCCTCCGCACCCCAAGCCCTCCTACGCCTTTGGTCCCGATAACACCAATACGCACACCGCCGGTGAGTACATCGCTCGTATCTACCAGTGGCTTCCCTCGAACGCCGAATCTCCCGCGGCCGTCAAGCAGGATGGCCTGACCCTGGCGCGCACCGTCGTTCACATACCGGCCCACCAGGCCAACGTCGCAGTGCTTCAGGCCGTCATAAAGAACGCCGTTAAGGACGGGGCCCTTTCTTTCACGTTCATCCCTCAGGGAACGATCAGGCCAATTCCGGTCACCGTGACACTGCACAGTGACGTTTCTCTCAATGGTCCAGGGACCATCTCATGGTCTGGCGAGAAGACCAAAACAGTTACTTGGTCGGCCAACCGATAAGAAACTGAGCCACCTTGTGGCTCAAAAGCTCCAGTTCGACAATCATTGCGGAGAAGGCCTCCAGATCACCGCCGAGCCCCGGATCTCGAACATCATCAGCACTGTCCGTGCCCAGCAGCTCTTCGCGCCGTCGGGTTCCGTGGATAACCGCGAGCCACTCGGCAAACGACTCACTGTCGCGCTGAGGCGGATTCAATTGCGCTCGGCGAGCGAACTCGCGCATCGTAAAGCTCTTCGGCCACAGCGAGGGATTGCGAACGACGGCGTCACGGAGGATTGCGCGCTCCATAAACAGGTAGAGATCAGCCTGCAGGTCATCGCTCGAAAGCTGTTCGCCGCTCGGACTCACGAGAGCGAGGCCATGGTGCGCTAACGCCAGGGCCATTTGCTCCGGAGTGTTCCCTGGCCCCCCGGCTACACCTCGCGAGAAGATCTCGATTCCGTCCTGCCCGGCGAGTAGTCGAACCAAAAGAGTTTCAGCAACGGGACTTCGACACGTATTGGCGAAACAGACAATTCCAACGCGCACCACTAACGCCCCTCTTGACCAGCGAACTGAGTTTGATACAGATCGTTGTAGAGACCACCCATGGCGATAAGTTCGTCGTGAGTTCCTCGCTGAACGATACGGCCGGCGTCGATGACAAGAATTTGAGTGGCATTACGAATTGTCGAAAGGCGATGAGCTATGACAATCGAAGTCCGCTTGGACATCGTCTCGTCGAGTGCCCGCTGCACGGCCGCCTCACTCTCGGCGTCAAGATGAGCAGTTGCTTCATCAAGCACGACCACGCGTGGAGACTTCAGCAAGAGACGGGCCAACGCCACACGTTGCTTCTCGCCACCTGAAAGGCGGTAGCCCCGTTCCCCCACCACCGTATCGAGGCCGAGAGGGAGCGATGAGACCATGGCGTAAATCTGGGCCGAACGCAGCGCGGCTTCCATTTCGGCCACCGTGGCCTCCGGCCGGGCGTAGAGCAGGTTGGCTCGCAGGGTGTCGTGGAAAAGATGGGGATCTTGCGCCACTACACCCACAGTGTCAGAAAGGGAGACTTGCGTGGCGTGGCGAACATCAATTTCGCCGATGACGACCGAACCACGATCTACGTCGTAGAGGCGCGAGACCAGCATAGACATGGTGGTTTTACCGGCACCCGATGGGCCCACAAGTGCGGTTACCGTTCCGGCTGGCACCGTAAAGGACACGTCATGCAACACTTCTGTCCGAGGTGTGTCGTCCAGAACGGCGACGGCCTCTAAGGACGCCAGTGATACTTCGGCCGCTGCCGGATAGGCGAAGTCCACGTGATCAAAGACCACCGCCACGGGGCCTTCAGGAATCTCCACAGCGTCTGGCGCCTCTTTGATGGTCGGTTCAAGATCGAGCACTTCAAAGAGACGCTCAAACGTCACCAGGGCTGTCATGAAGTCCAAATGGAGACTTGAGAGCTGCGTCAACGGTCCGTAGAGACGGGTCAGGTACAACGTGAGCGCCACGATGGTGCCCTTGCTGATGGTGCCCCATGTCACCGCGAGACCACCAAAGCCATACGCAAAGGCCGTTGCAAGTGATGCCGTCAACGAAAGAGTGACGAAAAATATGCGCGAGTAGGTGGCCTGCTCCACACCGATATCTCGCACCTGAACGGCGCGTTGCTCAAAGTACGCCACTTCCTTGGCCGGACTGCCAAACAGCTTGACAATCATGGCTCCCGCAACGTTGAAGCGCTCAGTCATCACATTGTTCATCTGGGCGTTTAGTTCCATCGAGCGTCGGAATAACCCACCTAACCGCCGACCGACGAGTCGAGCCGGGATGAGAAACAGTGGCAGAAGAACGAGGGCCACGATCGTTATCTGCCAACTCAAGAAAAACATGGCAGAGAGGATCAGGAGCACCATCACCACGTTGCCGATTGCGTTGGAGAACAGTTCGGTAAAGGCCTGCTGCGCCCCAATCACGTCATTATTGAGGCGAGTGATTAACGCCCCGGTCTGCGTGCGTGAGAAGAACGCGATCGGCATTGATTGAATATGACGATAGACGCGCAACCGGAGGTCAAAAATGAGCCCCTCCCCTAGCCACGCTGAAATTCGGCGTTCGGCGAGCGACACAATTGCTTCAAAGATTGCCAGGAGTGCGGTCATGGTGGCTAGAAAAATGATCAACCCACGGTTGTTGTTATCAATGCCGTGGTCCAAAATGCCGCGGAGCAACAACGGCGAGACCGAAGAAATGGCGGCGTCGAGCAGCACGGCGCCGATGAAAATCGTGATCAGGCCTCGATACGGGCGAGCGAATTCGAGAATCCTAGGGAGGGTTCCCTTTTTTACCTTGTGCGAAAGCACGTCTCGACTGCGTTGCATCGAGCGCATGTTGGCCCAGTGTCCCATACTCACAATCGAACCCCCTAGTGGTCTATGAGTGTAGGGATGCGAGCTTGGCGCTACGTGCCTCGCGGTAGTTCTCTACCAGAAGGTCCACGACTCGGTCGGGTCGGAACTTCTGAGCCGCCACGTGGGCACAGTCGCCCATTGCGGCCCGAACGTCATCATTTCGAAGTGACTGCACGGCCTGCACCGCCTGCTGCAAGTCACCGGGTGTCACGAGCATGCCCGCC
>CALAYR010000115.1 GCA_937894805.1 uncultured Acidimicrobiaceae bacterium
ACCCGGGCTCGCGCCACTCGAAACCGGCCGCGGTAAAGAGCTGGTTGAGCCCTTCGTTCTCGGCCTGGGTCTTCACTCGATGTGATCCGGGCACGACGAGGGCCCGAACATTGGCGGCCACGGTGCGACCTTGGATTACTGCCGCCGCGGCACGCAAGTCCTCGATGCGAGAGTTGGTGCACGATCCAATGAAGACGACGTCAACGGGGATGGCCGAAACGGGCGTGCCGGCCGTAAGGCCCATGTACTCCAAGGCCCGCTCGGCCGCATTGCGCTCGGCGCTGTCGGTGAACTCATCGGGACTGGGAATAACACCGTTAATAGAAACCACCTGCGAGGGATTGGTGCCCCAGGTGATGGCGGGGGAGAGTTGGGTGCCATCGATCTCGACGGTCGCATCAAAGCTCGCATCGTCGTCTGAGACGAGTGTGCGCCACTCCGTGGCCGTGGCTTCGAAGGCTTCTCCGGAGGGCACGCCGGCCCGGCCGCGCAAGTAGTCAATGGTCTTTTCGTCGACGGCCACCAGGCCGGCGCGGGCGCCCGCCTCGATGCTCATATTGCAGAGCGTCATACGACCTTCCATTGTGAGATCGCTGATGGCTCGACCGCGATACTCCACGACGTAACCCGCGCCGCCACCGGTGCCGAGTCGATTGATAATCGACAGGGCGATGTCCTTGGCGGTGACGCCGAGAGGAACTGGTCCCGAGACAGTGACCGACATGGTCTTGGGCTTTTGTTGAGGCAGGGTTTGGGTGGCCAGCACGTGCTCCACTTCACTGGTGCCAATGCCAAAGGCCAGAGCGCCGAGGGCGCCGTGGGTCGAGGTGTGCGAGTCGCCGCAGACGATGGTCATACCGGGCTGACTAACGCCGAGTTCGGGCCCAATGACGTGAACGATGCCCTGGTTCTCGTGGCCCATAGGAAAGAGCGTGATACCGAACTCGTCACAGTTAGACGAGAGCGCCTCGAGCTGCTTCTTGGAGATGGGGTCGGCGATGGGCGTCCCGGGTGGATCGGTGGGCACGTTGTGATCGGCCGTAGCCAGTGTGCGGTCGGGGCGACGAACGCGGCGGTTGTTAATGCGCAGACCATCGAAGGCCTGGGGGCTCGTTACTTCGTGTACTAAATGCAGGTCGATGTAGATCAGCGTGGGCTCACCCACACCTTCGGTGACAATGTGGCGATCCCAAATCTTTTCGAAGAGCGTCTGTGCGGCCACGTCTAACGGATTCCGATGATTCGGCACTTCAGCTGGTTGCCGTTGGGTGCGGTGTAGATGACGTCTTCGCCAAGCTTCTTGCCGAGGAGTGCTTCGCCCAGGGGTGAAGCGGGGGATGCCGTCAGCATGCCCTCGGGCTTCTCTTCGATCGAGCCAATGAAGAATTCCTGGGCTTCGTCGTCTGACTCGCCGTCGTAGGCCACCGACACAATCGAGGCGTGTCCGACTTCTTCGGCATTTTCGTCGCGTTCTACGAGTTCGTGATTGCGGATGATGTGCTCGATTTGGCGAATCCGGGACTCCATTTTGCCCTGCTCATCCTTGGCGGCGTGGTAGTCACCGTTCTCCGAAAGGTCACCCAGCATGCGGGCCGCTTCGATGATACGGGCAATTTCGACACGGCCGACCGTGCTTAGGTGCTCGACTTCTTGTTGCAATTTATGCAACGTGGCTTGGGTAATACGTTGGATTTGGCCAGACACAGCAGTCACCTCATAGCGGCTAGGACTCAATTCTACCGAAACGGGGGAATCTCGCTCAAGGCTGGTTTGCCACGGCTCGACCTGGTCGGCGAGACTGTAAGAACTCAAAAGGCAAGGTACGCAACATGTCGCAGCACACAGCACACCGCATTGCCGTCATCGGTGGTGACGGGATCGGACCCGAGGTCACGTCAGCGGCCCTCGAAGTGGTGGCGGCGACCGGCGTAGCCCTTGAAACAACCGAGTTTGATCTCGGTGCCGCCCGCTACCTGCGCGATGGTTTTGTTCTCGATGACGCCACACTGAACTCGCTCGGTAGTCACGACGCCATCTTGCTGGGCGCGATTGGTCCCGCCATTGGCGACACGCGCATTCCCGGCGGGCTGCTGGAGCGGGGACTTCTCTTGCGCATACGTTTCGGCCTTGATCTCTACATCAACTATCGACCCTTCCGTGCCACGCCCGGTTCGCTGGCCGACGGCTGTGAGTTCGCAATTGTTCGCGAAAACACTGAAGGCCCCTACGCCGGTGAAGGTGGTGTCCTGCGCTACGGCACACCACAAGAAATCGCAACGCAGGGTTCGGTCAACACTCGTTTTGGCGTGGAACGCTGCATTCGCTACGCCTTCGAGCGGGCCATCACTCTGCCTCGCCCCAAGGTCACCCTCGTCCACAAGACGAACGTCTTGACCTTTGCCGGTGACCTCTGGCGCCGCGTGATGGCCGAGGTCGCCAGCGAGTACCCCGCGGTGGAGGTTGATTACCAGCACGTGGATGCCGCCTGTATCTATCTCGTCGAAGACCCCAAGCGTTACGGCATCCTGGTCACCGACAACCTCTTTGGTGACATTCTCTCGGACCTGGCGGGAGCCGTAACTGGTGGTATTGGTTATGCGGCCTCAGCGAATTTGAACCCACCGCGTGTCAACGCTTCACTCTTTGAGCCCGTCCACGGTGCTGCCCACGACATTGTGGGAACTAATCGAGCCAACCCGCTGGCCGCCATCGTTTCTTCGGTACTGATGCTGGAGCACCTCGGTGAAAACGAGGCTGCGCAGCGCATCCGTACTGCGGTGGCAGACTTTGACGGAGATACCGTCGCACTCGGAACAACGGGAATCACAAAAGAAATTCTTCGGAGGATTTAAATGCCCATTACCCCTACCGCCAAAATCTGGATGGACGGCCAGTTCGTCAATTGGGACGACGCCAAGGTCCACGTGCTTTCCCACGGACTCCACTACGGCTACGGTGCATTCGAAGGCGTGCGGGCCTACCCCACGTCAAAGGGTCCCGCCATCTTCCGCCTCCGCGAGCACATGCAGCGGTTGTTGAACTCGGCCAAGATCTTGATGCTGGAAGTTCCCTTCACGCTCGACGAGCTCTGTGACGCCACCGTGGAAGTCGTTCGCGTTAACGGCATGACCAACGGTGCCTACATTCGCCCCCTCGTCTACCTCGGCTACGGCGAAATGGGTGTCAACCCACTGCCCGCGCCCGTCAACGTCTCGATCGCCTGCTGGCCCTGGGGCGCCTACCTCGGTGACGACGGACACAACAACGGTGTGCGCATGAAGATCTCCTCGTGGCACCGTCACGACCCCAACGCCATGCCAACGGCCGCGAAGGGCACCGGCATGTACCTGAACTCCGGTCTGGCCAAGGTCGAGGCCTTGAAGGCCGGCTACGACGAAGCCATTTTGCTTGGCCCCGACGGCCGTCTTTCGGAGTGCTCTGGCGAAAACCTCTTCATCGTGCGCAACGGCGTCATCGTTACGCCACCACCGTCCGAAGCGGGCGCGTTGGCCGGCATCACCCAAGACTCCATCGTGACCCTCGCCAACGACCTCGGCTACGAAGTGCGTTTCGAGGCCATGGTTCGTACCGACCTCTACCTGGCTGACGAGGCCTTCCTGACCGGAACGGCCGCCGAAGTGGTGCCGATTAGCTCAGTGGACGACCGCGTCGTCGGTAACGGCAAGCCCGGACCCATTACTTCGCAGCTCCAGTCGAACTACTTCAAGATCGTCCGTGGGGAACTTCCGGCCTACGAGCGCTGGCTGACGGTCTGTTAGGCAGACCACCGGTAGCGCCGGCGTGCGCCACTAATCTCAAAGCGTGACTCAACCGAACTTCGTTCCTGTTCCTGACAGTGCCATCGTGCGCGCCACGATGACTACGGCGACCCCCGAAATCGGCCGCGCCAAGAAGGCCGGCCTGCTCGGTGGACCCAATCACGGCTCCGGTGTTGGTCGCGGTACCGCGACCCCCGACGCCGGGTACGCCCTGACGTTGACCCACGAGTATCTCCACCAGCACCACATCGTCGACACGGCCGAAGTGAACCACCACGACCTCGAGGTCGGCATGGCGGCGCTCGCGAGCAAGCGGGCCGGCCTCTTTGGGCGCGGACCATCGATGAGTGATGTGCGCTTCGCCTTTGAACTGGCCGGCATTACGAATGGCACCGGCGTCGTATCGACTTCCTTCGCTACCAAACTCCGTGGCGTGGGTCATAGCTACTTCCTGCTCCGTGACTTTGTCGACGGGGTCGACGTTGACCTGCTCCGTGGCACGGTC
>CALAYR010000116.1 GCA_937894805.1 uncultured Acidimicrobiaceae bacterium
AGCTGAACAAAATCCGTCGACGGGCCTCAGCAAGATGCTGGGCCAGCGTCATTCCTCGGGAGGCTCTTTTAACTGTGGTTTCCACAACTACTCAATTCCAGGAGGGGTCAGGTGGCGGTGGCGGTGGATTGTATTCACCGACCATAGGGACTTCGGGGGCCGCCTCTGTAGTGTTCACATCACCTGGCAGAGGTCCGTCCTCGACGTCACCCAAATCGTCTATGGATTGGGTTCGACTGGCGATTTCATTGAGGAGGTTGACAGGGCTGCGAACGACGCGGGCCAAGTCACCGCTGCTTGGCAGCGACGGAATCGCTTCGCGAACTTCCGTTTCAACCCGTTGTTGAAATTTCTTGAGAGAACGCCAGCCCTCGCCGATTTGGCGCGCCGCTTGTGGCAGTTTGTCGGGGCCGAGGAAGATCAAGATGACTGCCACAATGATCATCAACTTGAAAGGGCTCAGGTTGAACACAATGCCATTGTAGGACCCAATTCAGGGTCCGGTACTACGGATGTCCGAATTGGGAAAGCGGCCAGATTCTTAGGACAACCTTGCCAACAATCAATGATTTCGGCAGGGTTCCCCACATGCGACTGTCACACGAGCTGGGGCGGTTGTCACCCATCATGAAGTACTGATTCTTGGGGACTTTGACATAGCCAATTTCACTACCCAGATCGGGCGCATGTTCCCAGTGTTCAACCAACTTCTTGCCGTTGACGTAGATCGTGTTGTTGCGGCTGGTGAGTTCGTCACCCGGTAGACCGATTACGCGCTTCACCAGGTCAGAATTCGGGCCCGTATCGCCGCCACACTGTTCACGAGGTGGGTGTTTGAAGACAATCACGTCCCCGCGGTTGATGTCTCCAAATGCCGTTGAAAGCTTGGAAACAATGATGCGGTCGCCAACTTGAAGGGTAGGCACCATCGAAACTGAAGGAATATAGAAAGTTTGAAAGACGTACCCTCGGATTAGGAAGGCAGCGGCGAGGGCCACCAGAATGATGCCCAGCCATTCCACGATCCAACGAATCAGAGTTTTTCCGGTCGCGGCTACCTGTTCAGCAGCGCTTTCAACGAGTTCAGTAACCCCTTCAACATTCTCCTGGACGGGATTCCCCTGCTCTTCACTCACGCGACAACCCTAGTCGGAAGGACTTCTCTCGATTTAGAGAGAATTCAGCAGTCGATCAAACCTCTCGTCATGACTCTTGAAGGGGTCCTTCATCAACACCGTCCGCTGCACTTGATCATTCAGCTTTAGGTGGACCCAGTCGACTGTGAAATCTCGATTCTTTTCCTTGGCGCGCCGGACGAAGGCCCCTCGCATTCTGGCGCGCGTAGTTTCGGGTGCCTGGGTCACCGCCGCCTGAACGCGCGACTCGTCAACCATGCGAATGAGATTGCCCTTGGCTGCTAGGCGATGGTAGAGGCCTCGCTGCGGGTCGGTGTCGTGATACAGCAGGTCGATGAGCTGCACTTTCGGGTCGGTGAGGGGAAGATTCTCCTTGGCACGCAGAGCCTCGATAAGTGAAAATTTGGCAACCCAATCAAGGCGGTCACCGAGAACGAGTGGGTCGATACGCAGTTGCGTAAGCACTCCCCGCCAAAGGCGCAGAGCCTCCAGCTGGTCACTGGGTATCTCGCGTTTAACAACGTATGCCTCAACTCGCTCGCAAATCTCTTCTTGGAGTTCCAGTGGCGTCATCTCGCGACCATTAGCTAAACGAACCTTGCAATTGCCCTCACCAAACGGATCCATGGAGATTTCTCGGAACGCCTTGATGGGCTGTTCCAAGGTCAGATCTCGCAACACTGTGTGTCGGTCTTCAATCATGGACAAAATAAGACACGTAGTGCCCACCTTGACAAATGTTGCAAATTCGCTCATATTCGAATCGCCGACGATGACGTGAAGACGGCGGTACTTTTCGGGGTCGGCATGCGGTTCGTCACGAGTGTTGATAATCGGGCGACTCCGTGTCGTGGCAGATGAAATCGACTCCCAGATGTGTTCGGCCCGTTGACTCAGGCCGAAATGGGTACCCCGAGACGCAGTGGTGACCACTTTGCCGGCCCCACTCCAGATCTGTCGACTGACAAGAAATGGGATGAGAAATTGTTCATGGCGTTTGAGGTCCTCGTCGCGTTCGGTGCAGTAATTCTCGTGGCAGCCATAGCTGTTGCCCGCCGAATCGGTGTTATTTCTAAAGAGGTAAATCGATCCCTTACTGCCCTCGTCGCTGAGCTGCAACTGTGCCGATGTAACAAGACTCTGAAGAATGCGCTCGCCCGCTCCATCTTGTGCAACAAGGTCGTAGAGATTGTCGCATTCCGCCGTGGCATATTCCGGGTGACTACCAACGTCAAGATAAAGACGAGAACCGTTTTCCAAAAAGACATTGCTCGAACGGCCCCATGCCACAACCTTGCGGAAGAGCACTCGTGAGACATCGTCGGGACTGAGGCGCCGTTGGCCGTTGAAACTGTAGGTAATTCCGTACTCGGTCTCGAGGCCGTAGATGCGCCGGTGCATGAGAGAACCGTATCGTAGAACGTGCTTCGCTACCGGGCCAGCAGTTGACTGACCAGATCGTCGCTCAGTCGACTGAAGGTCCGCCTGGCACCTAAATCTTCCAGTCGGGCAACCTCGAGGTCGGCGGCCGGTATGGATCGATCGGGGCCCGAAAGTGCCCGTACGGCTCGTTTAAGGGTTTCGGCGAGGCTCGTGACGTCGTCCCCCTCGGCAATGAAACGAGTGCGAATGGTCTCACTATCGCCGCCCAAGACCGCAAAGCGCGTCTCATCGGTAATGGTGCCTTCGAAGGCGATGTGATAAATCTTTGTCGGCTTGTTACGAATTCCGAGTTGGGCTACGAGCACCTCTACTTCAAGGGGCTTGCCACCGTCGGTGAAACTGGTCCCGAGATACTGCGCGTAGACGTTCGCCAGGGAACGCGCGTCGACATCTTCGCGAGAGTATCGAAAACCCGTTGAGTCCGCCCAGCGCACTCCGGCCGTGCGGAGCTCGTGAAATTCGTTGTACTTTCCCACCCCCGCAAAGCCGATTCGATCATAAATTTCACTGATCTTGTTGAGCGAGGCCGACGGATTCTCGGCTACCAGCAGGACACCCTCGTCGTAGATGCAGGCAATGAGGGATCGACCTCGGGCAATGCCCTTTTGGGCGTACTCCGCCCGATCCTTCATCTGTTGTTCGGGTGTTACGTAGAACGGCATTGTCATCGCAAATCACCTCCCGCACGACCCTTACTGGCCGTGCGTCGCTGATTAATGGTTTCGAAGATCGCCCTGGTCTCAGCCTCGGGCTGCTCGACGAAGCCCTTGGCGGTGACCGTAACAACTATTGGGAAGATGCCTCGCACAAAATCTGGTCCTCCGGTGAAGGGATCATTGTCGCCCGCCTCGTAGATCGCGAGTGCACCCAGTTCGATGCACTCCGTTAGGGAGAGACCTTCTCGATATCCGAGACGAAGCGCCGACTCGGCAAAGGGAGTACCGGAACCGATAACACCGAAGTCATCCTTCTCGTAACAGCCACCCGCTCCGTCATATTCGAAAACACGACCACGATTGTGGTTGATATCAAAACCGGCGACGAGGGGTAGGACGGTGAAGGGTGTTCCGAGATTGACATCTTGAATCAGCGCGGAGAGGTAATTCGACTTACCTTCCAGACTCAGCGTCTCGTCCATCATTTTCTCGTAGTGCTCAAAGGACAGTTGGCTAATACGAATGAACTCCATGCCCGCCGCGGCCGTGCCAGAAATGGCAATCGCAGTGAAACGGTCAGCTTCGGCGATTTTGCGCATGTCTCGGGCGGCAATGGCTTGGGCCGTTGCTTGACGGTCGGCCACGAGTACTACACCCTCGTCGCAACGAAGAGCCACAACGGTGGTGGCGTGGATGGGGTCGTCAGTCGCTCCTGGAACGCTGAGCGGGATGTTCAACAACTTGAGGAGATTTTGAAACGATGGGCCGGGATCGCTAGTCACATCGAATAGTGGTAACGCCATTATTCGCCGCCCTTTTGTACGTAGTTGCGAACGAACTCTTCGGCGTTATCTTCGAGTACCTCGTCAATTTCATCAAGGAGATTGTCAAGGTCGTTCTTTAGTTGCTCATTCTTGGCTGCATTAGCGACGAGCTCAATGCTCGATGCTTCATCAGCTTTTTCCGTCGAGGTCTTTTGGATGTGTTCTTGTTCAGTCATAGTTCCTCAAAGTGTTCCGAGCGCCCGTAGAAGTTCTTCAGCGGTCGCCGCGTTATCGAGCAAATCGCCTAGAAGTTCTGCAGTTCCCTTCAGGGGGTCCATCATAGGAACGCGGTGTAACGGGTCTATCCCGAGATCAAAGATGATGGAGTCCCAATTGGCGGCCACTATTTCTTTGGGATATTTATCAATACAACGCCCTCGAAAATAGGCCCGCGTGTCAGTTGGTGGTTTGTGAAAGGCTTCACCAATCGCCTCGGGCGTCAGGAGGGTCCGCAGGCCGGCTCGTCGGGCCAGGCTCTTGTCGGGTCTGATGTCGTGGTACTGGATGTCAATGGCGCGCAAGCGAGGATCATCCTCTTGGAGACCGTGTCGATTTTGGAAGCCATTCAAGAGACGCAACTTCGCTACCCAGTCGACTCGGTCGGCTACTGATTCTGGGTTGTCGCGTACGCCGTCGAGCATTTCACGCCACTGAGTCAACAGAAGCTGGAGTTCCGCTTCGGTGGCAACGGCAGCCCCATCTCCCCCCGCGACATACCGATGGGCCAACGTCCAGAGTTCATCTTGATAGTCCCAAGCCGAACGGGAACGTCCGTCGACAGACTCTTGACCTTGCCGAAGTGTTAAGTCAGTCCCAAAGGCCCGGACGGCTCGAACGGGCGTCTTGGGCATTGCAGGAAAGACCTCGACGCCCCGGTCCTCCAAAACCGCGAGCAGTAATGCCGTACTCCCGAGCTTCACGAATGTCGCGACTTCGCTCATGTTGGCGTCACCGATAATGACATGGAGTCGACGGAACCGCTCGGGATCACCGTGGGGTTCATCGCGCGTGTTGACGATTGGTCGTTTGAGTGTAGTTTCGAGGCCAACTAGTTCTTCGAAAAACTCCGAGCGCTGCGCCAGTTGGAAACGCGGAGACAGATCGTCGAAGTATTCCGTCTCGTAGCCAACCTTGCCAGCCCCCAAAATCACTTGGCGCGACAAGAGGTGAGGTGCGATGGCACGAACAATCTCTGGAAATGGAATCTCCCGCTTCACGAGATAGTTCTCGTGAGTGCCATACGAGTTGCCTTTGCCGTCGCTGTTGTTCTTGTAGACGGTGATTGGTGGTGAGTCGAGTGAAGAGGCATTTGCGAGACGCACCGCATGGAGCAAGACATCCTCACCGGCACGGTCGTAGAGCAGACCTGAGAGCGGTGTGCGACATTCCGGTGAGGAGTATTCCGGATGGGCGTGGTCGACGTAGAACCTCGCGCCATTTGTCAACACCGTGTTGGCAAGGTGGCTTTCAATCATGGGCGCAACGGAAGTCAGGAGGGGCATGTGACGCGCATCGTTGGCTGGTGACTCATCGCCGAAATCCCAGTTCACATTTATCTCGCCATTACGAGCGAAGGCGTTTACAAGAATGCTGGAGGCGGTGATCGGGTCGCCATCGGGACCGCCGGTGATTCCGTATTCGGTCTCGATTCCCAGGACTTTGGCGATGGCCATGGCTAGAGGTACTGACCAGTACCGACGTGATCGATGGAGCGACCGCCGATGGGGTCGGGTGTCTCTTGATTGACCAACGTGCGGATGAAGACAATGCGCTCCCCCTTTTTGCCGGAGATGCGCGCCCAATCGTCAGGGTTGGTGGTGTTCGGAAGGTCTTCATTCTCTCGAAATTCTTGACGAATTGAACTGACGAGATCCTCCGTCTTGAGACCACGCGTACCGCCCCCGATTTCACGCTTGACTGCCAGCTTCTTGGCGCGACGGACAATATTTTCGATCATGGCCCCAGACGCGAAGTCCTTGAAGTAAAGAACTTCTTTGTCTCCACCTTGATATGTGACTTCTAGGAAACGGTTCTCATCATCCGACCGGTACATGGCTTCGACCGTTGCTTCGACCATGGCAATCGTGGCCTTGTGTGGATCGCCTCCACCCAACTCCTCAATCACGGTGGTGTCGAGCGGTAATTGGTCGTGCAAGTAGCGTTCGAAAATCTGCTGGGCTGCCTCGGCATTGGGTCGATCAATCTTGATCTTGACGTCGAGACGTCCTGGTCGCAAGATGGCCGGATCGATTAAATCTTCTCGGTTGGTAGCGCCAATAACAATGACGTCACGAAGCGACTCCACTCCATCGATTTCCGCCAATAGCTGGGGCACGATTGTGGATTCCATGTCCGAGCTGATTCCTGTCCCGCGAGTGCGAAAGAGGGAGTCCATCTCGTCAAAGAAGATGATGACCGGAACGCCCTCCTCTGCCTTCTCGCGGGCACGTTGGAAAACCAGACGAATCTGACGTTCGGTTTCTCCTACGTATTTATTGAGAAGCTCGGGCCCCTTGATGTTTAGAAAGTATGAGCGAACATTGGTGTTACCAGTTAGTGCCGCAACTTTCGTTGCCAGCGAATTGGCTACCGCCTTGGCGATCATGGTCTTACCGCAACCTGGCGGACCGTAGAGCAAGATTCCCTTTGGCGCGGGCAGCTCATACTCCTTGAAGAGCGTTCGGTGCACATAGGGCAACTCGACCGCGTCCGTGATGTCTTCAATCTGCGAATCAAGTCCACCGACATCGGCGTAACTGATATCGGGAACCTCTTCCAGGACAAGCTCTTCGACCTCTTGACGGGCGAGCTTCTCTACCACGAAGCCACTTCGTACGTCGAAGAGGAGGGCGTCTCCCGAACGAAGTCGTACGCCGTTCAATGACTCACCCAGCTCTACGACACGCTCCTCGTTACCTCGGGAGTAGATAAGGATTCTCCGATCATCGATGACTTCCTTCACCGTGACGACTTCACCTTGGCCGTCGAAGTCACGAATGCCGATAACGGTGAACGACTCGTTGAGGACCACCTCATCGCCACGATGCAGCTGACCGGGATCGAGAGCAGGCAGAATGGCCACACGCATTTTCCGGCCGGTTGCAATGATGTCGACTGTTCCGTCTTCATTGAAATTGGCAAACGTGCCATAGACCGCAGGTGGTTGGGTGAGTCGTTCGACCTCTTCGCGTAGAACCGCCAGTTGGTCGCGCGTCTGCTGCATTGCCGAGCTCAATTTCTCATTGCTGGCACGAGCTTGGGTGAGTTGACCGCGGGCCTCGAGAAGCTCCTCCTCTAACGCCTCCACCCGAGCCGGCTGCTCGCGGAGCCGGTGCTTGAGGGAGTCAATCTCCTCAATGGCATTCCTAAGCGATTCTCTGACTTCTTCCGAGGTCTCAGCGTGCTCGTCCATAACCTCAGCGTATCCAAGCCACGAGCGCATGGTTCAGGCGGGAGTGGGCAAAGTTGCCGGGGTTCACGATTAGAGTGGAATCCAACGTTCACGCTTCGGAGGACATATGAAGGTTTGGATCGACCAAGATCTCTGCACGGGCGATGGCCTGTGTGAGGAAATTGCCCCAGCAGTATTCACCCTGCTCGACGATGGTCTGGCCTACGTCAAAGAAGGCACCGATGTGAAGAGCAACCCCGGTGGCGCCAGCGGACTAGCCGCCGTTCCCGAGGAGCTTGAAGATGCAGTGGTCGAGGCTTCGGAAGAGTGTCCCGGCGAATGCATCTTCATCGAGCGCGACTAAATATCTTCGCCTCGCGACTCAATATGCATCCGTCGAACTAATCGGCGTGCACTAGTCAAGAATCCAGTATGGGCAACCATGCGATGGTCCGGCCGAACGCTACGTCCGTCGATGTGCCACGTCCGTCGCAAAATCTCAACCGTTTCGGCGAGACCGAAGGCGTGGCGGTCCAGTGTCTGGCGCAATTGCTGGGTCTGATTGATGGTTGGTAGGTAGGCCAAAAAGATGCCACCGGGACGAAGGGCCTTCTCGGCGTGCTCCACCACGGCCCACGGTTCGGGCATATCCAGAACGACGCGGTCAAAGTCGGTCCCGTCAATCCCTTCGGTGACGTCTCGGATATGGATGTCGTAGTGGACATCCTCCCCCAGCATCGCTGTGACGTTGTCTTTGGCACGTTGAGCAAAGTCCTCACGAATCTCATATCCCGTGATTAGCGCTCCGGCTCGAAGGATTGTCATCGACAATGCGCCCGAACCGATGCCAGCTTCTAGAACCTTCATGCCCGGCCCGATGTCGGCAGCCATCAAGATGGCCCCGAGATCTTTGGGGTAAATGACCTGGGCTCCACGAGGCATCTTCAAGACCACATCGCTCAACATGGGTCGCAACACCAAGAAGGGTCGCCCCGTGCTGCCATCGACGGAGTCACCCTCGTCGCGGCCAATGATGTCGTCGTGCTGAACGATGCCAGCGTGGGTGTGGAACGAGGCGCCCGGCCGTAGTGAAATCAGGTACCGCCGGTCTTTCTGGTCAATCAACATGACACGCTCACCGGCGTTAATCATTGATGCGCTCATTGTGCAGCCTTCCGCTGGGCCTTATTTTCGGCCTTGGCGCGACGACGTTCGCCGTGCCGGATAAACCATGCGATCCCCGCAATCAACCACCAGAGCCATGCCAACTCGCGCTTGACCTGCTTGCGTGCCTGACGCACGGCAAGCGCAATTGCCCCTCCGAGAACCTTTTGGATCATGAACGACGACGACGTCCCCTACGTCGCCCCCAAATGAACGCTGCGAAGGCACCGAGAATGCTCAGGGCGAATCCAGCTGACTGGGTGGCTCCACTGCCGGACTCCTTGCCTTCGGACGCCAGGCCAATGAACGCCCGTACTCGTTCTTCCAGTTCAATACGAGTGTCGGACCGACTGCTCATGATTGCGATTTCCTGCTCGGAATTCGCCGCTTACTCGGGCCACTACTGATTTTGAGAAGCGTCAATCCGACGACCGCGATCCCGCCCAAGGTGACGAGGAGGTAGGGAATCCATGAGGTGGTTCCATGGAAAAGATCTTGGAGAAGGCGAAGCAGTCCCACGGCGACCAGCAGGCCGCCGAGGCCCACCAGGAAAGAGCCGGCACAGCCGAAAGCCGTGTAGCGCCCGAGCGCCTTGACCGGATCGACGGTCTCTTCGCGGACGTAACGAAGGGCCACATCTTTGATCTCTTCCGCTTCCTCCGCCAGAGTCTGACCCCGAAGGACGTTTTTGATGTCACCAAACTTCACAGTGAGAGCCTAGGCGCGGTCTCTGGCGATATAGGAGGACGTGGCACTGGCGACCACATTGCCTCCTTCGTCAAGAACGCGGCCCTCTAGAAAGAGCACGGTGCTGCCGGCATGGGTCGTCTGAGTCTCACACCTCAGTACGCCCCCAACTTTGGCTGGTCGCAAGTAGGAGACCTTCATCTCGGCGTTCGCCACGTTCGCCCTCCGTCCCCGCAGGGCGGTGACGGCACTCGCGCCCATGGAACTATCAAGCATGGCGGCGAGGAATCCCCCCTGGATAATCCCGGCCGGGTTGGCAAAACGCTCATCGGCACGCATCTCCCAGACAGTGGCCCCTGGTACAGACTTGTCAACACAGCGAAGGCCGAGGGTCAGGTCACAATTTGGTGGTACTTGGAGAGCCATGACTTCAGGCTACCGACCCATTCACCGTGCAACAGTAAATTCTTAACTACTCTGCTGACGGTGGAGACCGTTAATTACGAGCATGCATCACCTCTAGAAGACCGCGCGATTCGCGAAATAGTCGGCTTGGCCATGGACGCGCCGGCAAAGGCGAAGTCGGGTCACCCCGGTACGGCGATGGCGTTAGCGCCCCTCGCAGTGACGCTTTTCTCCCGAGTGTTGCGACACGATCCCACGCATCCCGATTGGATTGATCGCGATCGCTTCATCTTGAGCTGCGGCCACGCCTCAATTCTCCAGTACGGAATAGCCCGAGTGTTCGGCTATGGCATTACCCGCGAAGACCTCATGGAATTCCGTCAGCCGCACAGTCGCACTCCAGGTCACCCCGAAGTAGGGGTAACACCAACAGTGGAAGTAACCACTGGACCACTAGGTCAAGGTCTGGCTAATGGCGTCGGCATGGCAATCGCCGAACGGTATCTCCGCGCCTCGTACGGACCAGAACTCGTTAACCATCACACCTGGGTCATCGCCGGTGATGGCTGCATCGAAGAAGGGATCTCGCACGAGGCCGCCTCGTTGGCGGGCGCGCTCAAGCTTTCGGGTCTGACGGTGATTTACGACGACAATCGCATCACCATCGATGGTGACATCAACTTGGCGCTCGCCGACGATACGCCAGCCCGTTTTCGTGCCTACGGATGGAATGTGCTGGAACTTGGTGAAGTGGCCAACGACTGCAACGCACTTGAGGCGGGGTTGCGTGCGGCCAAAGCGGAGTCAGAGCGCCCAACGCTCTTAATACTCCGCTCGCACATTGGTTTTCCGGCCACCGCGATGGTTGACCGTCGCGAAGCTCACGGTTCACCGTTTAGTGCTGACGTGATTCGGGAAACCAAAGTGGCTCTGGGCGTTGATCCCGAGATCAGCTTCAATGTTGCAGACGATCTCCCCTCGGCCATTGTCGAGTCGCTTACGGAACAACGTTCAGAACGTAAACATTGGGAGAGTCGCGTTACCGCCTCCGGAGAGAGTGGTGTCAAACTGCTATTGCAAATGGCATCCGGTGGCGTGCCCGCTGTTTCACCGGCAATGGGCCGCTACGACGAGGGCTCCAAGGTTGCCACCCGTAAGGCGATGCAGCGTGCAATTGACGCCCTGTCCCCCGTGGCTCCCGGCCTCCTTTCGGGATCTGCCGATTTGACTGACAACACGGGTGTCCTCCTCCCTAACGAGGTAGCCCAATCAGCCGAGAATCCTCAAGGTCGCCAGATTTACTACGGCATTCGCGAGTTCGCTATGGGTGCGGCGATGGTGGGCATGGCTCTCCACGGGGGTGTACGTCCTGTTGGCTCCACATTCTTTGTCTTTTCTGATTACGTGCGTCCTGCGATTCGACTCGCGGCATTGAGCGAGGCACCGGTTACCTTCGTATTCACTCACGACTCGATTGGTGTTGGCGAGGACGGTCCTACCCACCAACCGATTGAGCACTTAATGGCCCTACGGGCCATGCCCGGTGTGCACGTTGTTCGACCATCGGATGCCAACGAGGCCCTACAGCTCATTGGTGACGTCATTTCGACCCACACCAAGGGTCCAACGGCGTTGATATTGAGTCGTCAAGACTTGCCAGTCTTAGGCGGCAGCGATTCGGCCAATTCGGCTAACGGCGCCCTCAAGGGGGGCTATGTCCTGCGTGACCATCAGAGCGCCGTATTCACCCTGGTGGCCACCGGTTCGGAAGTGGGAGTCGCCGTTGGTGCGGCGGATGAATTGGCAACAGAGGGCATTCAGGTTCGCGTCGTCGCACTTCCCTGCTGGGAGTGCTTTGAGGAGCAACCAAAGGACTATCGAGCTTCGGTGCTCCGTCGTGATCTGCCCAGTCTCTCTATTGAAGCGGGCGCAACGTTGGGATGGGCCAAGTACGCCGATGAGTCGCTCGGCATTGATACCTTCGGCATCAGCGCACCGGGTGACTTTGTCTATGAGTATTTCAACCTCACACCGAGCGCTGTCGCGAAAGCGGTCCGGCACCGACTGGAGCACGCATGACGAAACTGGACGCCCTCTACCTCGAGCACGGTCAAAGTGCGTGGGTCGACAACATTCGCCGCGACTGGATCAACGACGGCACTCTCCAAAACCTCGTTGATCGTGGGGTTCGTGGCGTCACATCAAACCCTTCAATCTTCGCCAAGGCTGTCGCTTCGACCGATGCTTACGACACACTGATAGCGAGTCTGGCTACGACTGACCCCGAAGTGGCGTTTGAGCAACTTGCAGTTGAAGATGTACGCGATGCATGTGTCATTTTGCGTCCGGTCTATGACGCATCTCTGCGCTCGCTAGCGAGCGGTGAGCGCCGATCTCTCGATGGTTACGTCTCACTGGAGGTCTCACCACGATTGGCGCACGACACAGAGGGCACAATCGCGGCCGCAAAGCGCCTCGCTGAAACTCTCAGCGACTCACCGAATCTGATGATCAAAATTCCCGCGACGAAGGAGGGTCTTCCCGCAATCAGTGCAGTGTTGGCACTGGGCATCAACGTCAACGTGACTCTTATATTTTCCCTGGAACGGTATAGCGAAGTATTGGAGGCTTTCGTTGAGGGCATCGAGCGGGCTCACGCTGCTGGATTGGATGTGTCCAGGATTGCGAGCGTGGCCTCATTCTTCATTAGTCGGGTCGATTCAGCGATTGATCCACTACTTGCTGATGGGTCCAATCTCAGAGGTGTAGCGGCGGTGGCTCAAGCGGCCCGGGCGTACGACATAGATCGGAAGAGCACACGTC
>CALAYR010000117.1 GCA_937894805.1 uncultured Acidimicrobiaceae bacterium
CAGACGTGTGCTCTTCCGATCTGCTTCAAGGGGTCAAGTGCGGAAAGTCCCCGGATCACCGAGTACAGAATGAAGAGAAAGGGGGCCTGGCCAAGAACGGGGAAACAACTACTGAGCGGGTTGGTGCCGTGCTCCTTATAGAGACGCATCATCTCTTCGTTCATCTGCGCGCGGTTTTCGGGGCCCTTGTACTTCTGCTGCAGTTTCTTCAGTTCTGGCTGCAGTGCCTGCATGGCCATCATGGAGCGGGTGCTCTTTACCGTCAAGGGGGTCAGAATTCCCATAATCAAGATGGTCAGCAGCGAGATAGCCACGGCGTAGTTGGGAATGAGCTGGTAGAACTGAGCCAAAAGCCATCCAAATAGGGTGAAGATTGGATGGAAAAGGTCGCTAACGGCCTTAACAATGCCTGAAGAAGCTGCGAAAATCATTGAACTTCGCTCCGTTTCGGTAGGGGGACAAGGTCCACACCGTGTGAACCAAGGGGATTACAGCGAATAATGCGTCGTGCGGCCAGGTAGCCCCCGCGCCAGGCCCCGTGCACTTCGACGGCCTCAATCGCGTAGGAAGAACAGGTGGGGTAGTACCGGCAGGGGCTCGGCCGTCCGGCGGCCAGGTGCTGGTAGCCACGCACCAGAGTCCGAAGAACTCGGGCGAAGCCGCGTAGCTCAGGTACCGGAGAGTCCATCAAGGGCTCGGTCGAGATGAGTTCGGAGATCGTCATAAGAAAGTAGATCGGTGCCAATACCGCACTTGATCAGGTAAGTTCCGGGTTGCAGGGGGGTGGTTCGCTCCAGAATGAGGGAGCGTAGGCGTCGGCGGATTCGATTACGAATCACCGCATTGCCCACGTGCCGCCCAATGGCGTACGCCACTGCTGCCGGTTGTGGTGAAGCTACGAATGACAGCCGAAGCGGCCCGCTTTTTCCCCGATAATCAGGGGTTTTAAAGGCTGCAAACTGCCGACGGAGCTGAACCCGTTCCGGCACGCCCAGACTAAACCGTCAGCTCGTGGCGGCCCTTGTCGCGGCGTGCCTTAAGGATGGCACGGCCAGCCTTAGTGCTCATGCGGGCACGGAAACCGTGGGTACGCTGGCGCTTTCGCTTGTTTGGTTGGTAAGTACGCTTCACAAAAACCTCTATTCGATCTTGGGCAACCAGTACCTGTGCTGACCCCGGGGGTCGGGCACCGATGCCACGAAGGACAGTCTATCCCACCACCGGGTCGTCTTCTGGCGCGATAGTTCTGAAGGGTGTAGCGTGACCGTTCCAAAGGAGCGAAAAGCACCTGGGACGGACCTTCGGGCCTGTTGATAACTTTATTTTGATCGTCGTTGGAGGACAGGGTGTTAGAGGGACCGGAGGTATACCAAGAGTGGCGACAAGCCGTTCAAAATAAGGTTCCCGCCCCCACCTGGAACGCCACCCTCAGTGCAATTAAGTTTGTGGATTATGGACAAAGCGTCCTGTCAATTGGTGTTCCGAGCCAGGTTCAGTCCAATCAGATCAATAGTCGCCATCTCCCACTTCTCGAACAGGAGCTGCGCGCCATTATTGGTCCGCAGGGCTCGATTCGCATCACCATCGATGACGGGTTCGACTCACAGGTGACCATCGCGCCGCCCGTCGCCCCCACCGCGCCGGTGGCAGCCGTCACGCCCACATCCCCCTCGGTTGGTCGGGGTCAAAGTCTCGACCCTCGTATGACGTTTGAGACCTTCGTGACCGGCGGATCCAACCGTATGGCCAAGGCGGCGGCCGAATCGGCGGCCGAGCGCCCCGGTCGCGAGTACAACCCCCTCTTTATCTACGGAAAGTCCGGGTTGGGCAAAACCCACCTGCTCCACGCCATTGGCAACTACGTCCAACGCCACTGGCCCGAAAAGGAAGTGCTCTACGTAACGACGGAGACGTTTCTGAACGACTTCATCCGGTCCGTCCGGGAACAGAGCCAAATCGCGCTCCACGAACGGTATCGGTCGGTCGATGTCCTCCTTATTGACGACATTCAATTCATGATTCCCCGCGGTGAGGGCTTTCACGAAAACGTTTTCCATACTTTCAACACCCTGCACGGCGCGGGGAAACAGATTGTTTTGACCTCCGACCAATCGCCGCGGGATATGGACAAGCTGCAGGAGCGTTTGCGGTCTCGCCTGCTTCAGGGGCTCATCGTTGAGGTAGGACAGCCCGACCTCGAGACCCGCATCGCCATCCTTCAAATGAAGGCCGAACGCGAAAACGTCGTCATCCCCAATGATGTGATTGAGTACATCGCCAATCGCGTACGTGATTCGATTCGTGAGCTCGAGGGATCCATCACCATGCTGCGGGCCCACTCACAGCTGGCGGAGGAGAAGATCACTTTGGAATTCGCTAAGAGCCACCTGGGTGGCCTTGGCCGGGACCAGATGGTCCTAAAGCCCCAGCACATAATTGACACTGTTGCCACCCATTTTGGCTATTCCTCCTTGGAATTACGAGGTCCCCGACGGATTCGGCCCTTAACGCACGCCCGCCACATCGCCATGTATCTCGTGCGTGAGATGTTGCCGCAATCCTCATACCCAGTGATTGCTAAGGAATTTGGCGACCGCAACCACACGTCAATCATCAGTGCGGTGGAGAAGATTAAGGGTGAGATGGTTTCTGACCGGGAGCTGTCCCAGGTCATCATCGGGCTCACCAATGAAATAACTAATTCAATCGACTAGGAAAGTAAGGGGACAAAGCTGCGGAGAACTTGTGGATGGGCTGGGAATAACTGCCTAGTAATCCACATCAAGTGAGACTTAGGAGATGAGAGTTGAAAGAGTTAGACACAACGGTGTCACTTTTGAACCTCATACTTGAACCAGCCTTATCAGGAGAATCGGAGAACAACCCGCAATCCACAGGGCTACTACTACTAAGTACTTCTTTATAGACAAAATCCCCATAGCCTCAGTCCCAAGGAAGGGAACGACATGAAGTTCAAATCAGAGAAGGATGTCTTCGTCGAGGCGCTCGCCACCGCGAGTCGCGTCGTTGGCCGAACATCCGGTGCCACCCAAGGAATCCTTTTGGCGCTCACCGGTAACCAACTCACAGTCACCGGTACCGACCTCGACACGACCGCTCGCGTAAGCCTCGACGTCATTGGTCACGAAGATGGTGCCGTCGTAGTTCCCGCCCGTCTCCTCGTTGATGCTGTTCGCCTATTGGATGCCGGAGCCGTAACTGTGGAGTCCAAGGACGACAAAGTTGAAGTCAAGCTCGGCAAGGCGAATTACTCGCTCCGCACGTACGCCCTCGTTGACTTTCCTAAGTTGCCCCAGGTCCCTGCCGCCGCGGCCCAACTCGCCGCCCTCGATTTCATCGAAGGCCTTAGTCAGGTAGTTCGCGCCTCATCAAACGATGATGCCCGCCCGCTGTTGACCGGTGTTCTCTTCACCAATGAAGGTGGCACCGTTCGTATGGTCGCAACCGACTCGTATCGACTCGCTGTTCGTGATCTCATGAGTTCACAGAAGCTGCCAACTGACGCCGATCTACTCATCCCTTCACGCGCACTCTCAGAACTTCAGCGCGCCGCATCGAACTTGCCGGTCGACAGCACTATTGGTGTGGCCGTCTCTGATGCGGAAGTCACGTTCGTCGCTGGAAATACGAGTATCTCGACACGATTGATTGACGGAAACTACCCCGACTATCGTCCACTGATTCCGCCGAACTACCCCAACCAATTGCGCGTTGGCAAAGACACATTCCTCAGCTCACTTAAGCGAATGAAGGTGTTAGCCAAGGACCCCACCTCGTCAGTGCGACTCACGATGAACGATCGAAGCATTGACATCACAACGCAGAGTGCTGACCAGGGTGTGGTGGTGGACAGTGTTGACGCCGACTACAACGGCGAGGAGATCACCATCGCCTTTAACCCCTCGTACTTGATGGAGGGTGTCGAAGCCGTTCCTGGCGATGAAGTCATCTTGGAGATGACCGATGCCAGCCGCGCCGCCATGTTGCACGGGGTGGAGGACACGAACTTCCGTTACCTCCTCATGCCCGTTCGCGTTCAGTAAACCGCGCCACTTCGGTGGGTCTCGTTGAACTCCAACTAACAAACTTTCGGGTTTTTGAAAGTCGTCACGTCACGCCACCCGCCGACGCGGTAACCGTCTTTCTGTCGCCCAACGGCACTGGAAAGACCTCCATCCTCGAGGCTGTGTTTGCCCTAGCCACCGGGGGATCGTTTCGTACGACGTCCGCAAGCGACCTACTTCGTACCGGCTCTGACGCGGCTGCGGTGCACGGCCTGGCCTTCCAGGGGACACGTCGTTTAGACATGAAGCTCCAGCTAAAACGAGGAGCACGCAACGTCACAAAACGACTCACCATTAACGAGCAGCGACCGCAAACGTACGCGGATATCTACGACGTCTTTCCCGTCACCATCTTCACCCCCGAAGGTGTCGACATGGTGCGACGGGAGCCGAGCGGCCGGCGAGACTTTCTGACGCGGCTTATCGTCAATCTCGATCCTCGCACCAGCGACGTTGTCGAGCGATTCGAGCGGGTGCTGCGTCAACGTAACGCCCTTCTTAAATCGCTCGGCGGGGAATTGCCCAACGCGATGCAGCGCGACGAATTGGATATCTGGACCTCGGAGTTCGTGGAGGTAAGCGAACTGCTCGTCGAGGCTCGAGAAAAGGTCCTAACGCCACTGGCCGAACTCACCGCGTCGTACTACGAAGAAATTGCCGGCGGTAGTGGTGACGTGGGCCTGGCTTACGAACGATCATGGACCGGCGAACTGGCCCCTTCACTCGACGGAGCTTTTCGAGACGATCGCTATCGGGGCCACACCACGGTCGGACCGCACCGCGACGATATTCGCATCACCCTTGATCAGCGAGACGCTCGACGCCAGGCCAGTCAGGGTGAACAGCGCAGCGTCGCCCTTTCCATGCTGCTCGCCGGTGACGCCCTCGTGCGAAGAGAGCGAGACATCTCCCCGCTCCTGATGCTGGACGATGTCTTTAGCGAGCTCGACCCGGTTCGCTGTTCCCGACTGTTACACCTACTCCCACCAGGACAAACGCTGGTAACTACGGCCTCCCCGCTCCCGCAAGAGTTGCTCCCCGCCGTCATCATCGATCTCTCGAAGGGGGAGTAGTGGCCAAGCGATCCAACGAACCAGAAAAGCTCGGGCAGACCCTCCGGGGGCTTATTGGCCGTTTTCAACACGTCGACTTATCGGCGATGGAAACAATCGTGGCGCGTTGGCCCGACCTTGTGGGCGAGGTCCTCGCGGAACGTTGTCGCCCCGAGGTGGTGCGAGACGGGGTGTTGCACGTGCGCGTTCCGACGGGAGCGTACGCCCAAAAGTTGTGCCACGAAGAACAACGCATCTTGGCTGCGCTGGGCGATCTCGGCGCGGCCGCCCCCTCGGCGATTCAGTGTGTCGTCCGCGGATAATTCTCTCAAAAAACTTGGTCTAACCGACCATTAGGACCACCGTTTGTCACATGCCAACCGGTAGGATTTAGAGCAGTCCGAACCCTATTGGCGTGCGGGCTCGCGTGAGAGTTTTTTGTCGAAAGGAATGTTTCGTGGCCGAAAAGACCAAGGGGTCCGCTAGCTACGGAGCGAGCGACATCACCGTCCTCGAAGGCCTCGAACCAGTACGCGTTCGACCTGGCATGTACATCGGATCGACCGGCCCCGCCGGTCTCCACCACTGCGTCTGGGAAATCGTTGACAATGCCGTTGACGAGGCCATGGCCGGGTACTGCACTCGCATTGACGTGACCTTGATGGCCGACGGCGGTTGCCAGGTGAGCGACGACGGCCGTGGTATCCCTGTTGATGAGCACCCCTCCTACCCCGGCAAGTCTGCGGCCGAGATCGTGTACACCGTCTTGCACGCCGGCGGAAAGTTCGGCGGCGGCGGATACAAGGTCTCCGGTGGTCTTCATGGCGTGGGTGCCTCGGTCGTAAATGCCCTCTCGACCTCGCTGAAGGTCGAAGTAGACCGCAATGGTGATCACCACGTCCTGCAGTTCCTTGACGGCGGTAAGCCTCAGGGCAAGATCAAGATCACCGGATCTGCGCCTCGCGGTCGTACCGGTACGACCGTGACCTTCTACCCGGACCCCACAATCTTTGAAGAGGTTGACTTCCGAGCACAGACCGTCACGGAACGACTGCAGATCATGGCCTTCTTGAACAAGGGTCTCGAGATTCGCTTCACTGATGAGCGCAAGGGCCGCGAGCAAAAAGAGATCTTCAAGTACAACGGCGGAATCATCGACTACGTCCGCCACCTGAACTCTTCGAAGGAGTCCCTCTTCAAGAAGGTCGGTTACTTCGAACAGGCCGAAGAGACCCAAGAGGTCGAAGTGGCCTTCCAGTGGAACTCGGGTTACTACGAGAGTATTCACTCGTTCGCGAACGGTATCTCCACCACCGAAGGTGGAATGCACGAAGAAGGCTTCCGTAAGTCGGTCA
This sequence comes from uncultured Acidimicrobiaceae bacterium, assembly GCA_937894805.1. GTDB lineage: Bacteria > Actinomycetota > Acidimicrobiia > Acidimicrobiales > RAAP-2 > RAAP-2. The sequence continues at coordinate 6,493 of CALAYR010000117.1, forward strand.
CCAACGTGGTGAACCGCTACGCCAAGAAGCGCAACCTGCTCAAAGAAAAAGACGAAAACCTTCTCGGTGAAGACATCCGCGAAGGTTTGACCTGCATTATCTCCGTTCGACTGGCCGACCCCCAGTTCGAAGGGCAGACCAAGGGCAAGCTCGGTAACGTTTCGATGCGTTCACTGGTTGAGCGCGCCACGAACGAAAAAATGGCCGAGTGGATGGAAGAGAATCCCAAGGAAGCCGGTCAGATTGTTAGCAAGGCCATTCAGGCCGCTCGCGCTCGCATGGCCGCTCGTCAGGCCCGAGACCTCACTCGCCGCAAGAGTGCACTCGACGGCGCTGGACTGCCGGGCAAACTTGTCGACTGCTCGTCACGTGACGCACGTGAGACGGAACTCTTCATCGTGGAAGGCAACTCGGCCGGTGGTTCGGCCAAGGACGCTCGCGACCCTCGCCTGCAGGCAATCTTGCCAATCCGCGGAAAGATTTTGAATGTCGAAAAGGCTCGCGCCGACAAGATTTTGAAGAACACGGAAATCCAAGCGTTGATTTCGGCCATTGGCGCCGGTGTTGAAAACGACTTTGATGTTTCCAAGATTCGCTACGACAAAATCATCTTGTTGGCCGACGCTGACGTTGACGGCAGTCACATTCGAACACTGCTATTGACGTTCTTCTTCCGTCAGATGAACTCCCTCGTTACCGAAGGCCACGTCTACGTGGCTCAGCCACCGCTGTACTCAACACTGGTTGGGCGCGAGAAGGTCTACCTCAAGGACGACGCCGCCAAGGCCAAGTTCTTGGCGGAGAAGCCCGATCACAAGAACGACTTCCAGCGCCTTAAGGGTCTCGGTGAAATGGACTACGACGAACTGCGCGACACCACTATGGACCGCACCAAGCGTTCATTGTTGCAGATCACCGTGGACCAGGCAGCCCTCGCCGACGAAGTCTGCTCCATTCTCATGGGCGACGACGTGCCACAACGACGACACTTCATTCAAACGAACGCAAAGGATGTTCGCTTCCTAGACATCTAGGAGCGATGAAAGAACCATGGCCAAGAAAAAAGACGACGCCGCTTCTACTCCTACTCCGTCGGACGAGACCTTCGGGTACATCGAGCCAGTAGAGATCAACTTCGAAATGGAGCGCTCCTTCTTGGAGTACTCCATGTCGGTCATCGTTTCGCGTGCTCTTCCGGATGTGCGTGACGGCCTCAAGCCGGTGCACCGCCGAATCTTGTACTCCATGTTCGACCAGGGTTTGCGCCCGGACCGCCCGCACACCAAGTGCGCCAAAGTGGTCGGCGAAGTCATGGGTACCTATCACCCCCACGGTGACAGTGCGATCTACGACGCCCTCGTGCGTATGGTGCAGGACTTCGCAATGCGCCACCCCCTCATTGACGGTCACGGGAACTTCGGAGGTACCGGACCAGACGAAGGCGCCGCCGCCATGCGTTACACCGAGTGCCGCCTCGCTCCACTCGCCCTAGAGCTGTTGGACTCAATCGACGAGGACACGGTTGACTTCGAACCCAACTACGACAACACGTCGGCCCAGCCCACCGTGTTGCCCGCCCGCTACCCCAACCTGTTGGTTAACGGTTCACAGGGCATCGCCGTTGGTATGGCCACTCGAATCCCCCCGCACAACTTGGGTGAAGTAATCGACGCCGTGCTGCACGTCCTCGAGAAGCCCGACGCCACACCAGATGACCTGATGGCCTACGTGAAGGGCCCCGACTTTCCAACTGGAGCCCAGATTCTCGGACGCCAAGGAATTCTCGATGCGTACCGCACCGGTCGCGGGTCGATCAAGATGCGTGCCGTCGCTGAAATCGAAGAGACCAAGGGCGACACACGAATCGTCGTTACGGAATTCCCGTACGAAGTATCAGTTGAGAATGTCGAAGAGAAGATCTACGACCTCGTTAAGTCGGGTGAGATTGACGGCATCGCCGCCGTGCAGAACGACTCGGCCAACCGTAAGTCTCGTCTCGTCATTCGCTTGAAGCGTGACGCCAACGCCAACGTCGTGCTCAACAAGCTCTATAAGAACACGACGCTCCAGACGACGTTTGCGGTCAACATGCTCGCGCTGGTCGATGGCGTGCCCCGCACGTTGACGTTGTCTCAAGCGATTTCGCACTACGTAGACCACCAGATTGTGGTGATTACGCGGCGCACCCAGTTCCGACTCCGCAAGGCTCAAGCTCGCGCACACATCGTCGAAGGTCTACTCAAAGCCATCGACATGCTCGATGCCGTTATCGCTGCTATCCGCAGTTCGGACGACCGACCCGCCGCGCGTATTGCGTTGATGGCTGCACCGTTTGAGTTCAGCGAAGAGCAGGCCAACCACATTTTGGACATGACGCTCGGTCGTCTGACCAAGCTGGGCCGCAACGAACTTGAAGAAGAGATGAAGAAGCTCCGTGAGACCATCGCGGAGTTGGAATCAATTCTGGCCAGCGATACGAAGCTCCGCGGAGTTATCCGTGACGAGATCTCGGTCATTCGCACCAAGTTCGCTAACGATCGCCGCACCGCGATTGTCAATGACCCGGGTGAACTGGGCATGGAGGACTTGATTGATGACGAGAACATCGTCATCACGTTGACCAAGTCGGGCTACGTGAAGTCAGTCGCCGCAGACGCCTTCAAGTCGCAGGGTCGCGGTGGCCGCGGTGTTACCGCCGCCAAGCTGAAGGACGAAGACTTCGTCGACCAAATCGTCAACACCTCCTCGCACGCCTATCTCTTGATGTTCTCCAACCGTGGGCGCGTCTTCCGTCTCCGCGGTCATGAGATCCCCATGAAGGAACGCCAGGCCAAGGGCACGGCCATCGTGAACTTGCTCAACCTTCAGCCCAACGAGACGATTCAGGCCATCGTGTCAACCGAGGACTTCCCCGAAGAACAGTTCCTGTTGTTCGCCACGGCGAATGGCACCGTGAAGAAAACGGCCTTCTCCGAGTACGACAAGTCCCGTCGTGAGGGATGGATTGCCATCAAGCTTCGTGATGACGATGAAGTGGTGCGCGTGATCTCGGTGAAGGAGGGTGACGACGTCATGCTCGTGACCTACCGTGGCACGGCTATTCGCTTCGCCGCTGACGAAGCACGATCGATGGGACGCGACTCGACCGGTGTCCGCGGTATTAAGTTGCGCGGCGACGACAAGGTCATTTCCCTCGACACGGTTCGCAGCGACGCCGATCTCTTCTGTGTCACCGACGCCGGATTCGGTAAGCGGGTCAAGGTGGAGCGTTTCACCACCCAGGGCCGTGGCGGTATGGGCGTTCGGGCCATCAAGCTCACGGCCGCTCGCGGTCACGTGGCCGCAGCCTTCATGGTGACCATCAAGGATGAACTCCTGTTGGCCTCGTCGGGCGGTGTGATGATTCGAACTCCCGCGCGCGAAGTCTCTTCGCAGGGCCGTGACGCCACGGGTGTTCGAGTGATGAATCTCGACGAAGGACACGTCGTGGCCACGGCCGCCGCCGTGCCCTTTGAAGAGGACGAGGCTTAAGCCAGCTCTTTTTGACGGCGGGCCCAGGCCCGTTCCATCACCGAGAGAATTTCATCGGCGCCCTGGGCGCCCATGACCATAAAGCGTCCGTCTATCAAGATGCTGGGCACACCGGTTATGCCCCGTTCGTTGGCGTCGAGTTCATCCTGTCGCACTTCGTCGGCGAAACGGTCAGACTCAAGCGTGGCGATGGCATCGGTCACGCCGACCTCACTAGCGAGGGCCACGAGGAGGTCGCGATCGGCCGGCCGGCCCCCTTCGCAGAAGTAGGACTGGAATAGTCGCTCAATCATGGCGTCCTGAAGGCCCTGGGTGGTCGCCAGTGCAATTAAGCGGTGGGCGTTAAAGGTATTGGAAGGCTGGCACTGGTCGAGGTGCCACGTCATGCCCAGTCGGGCGGCGGAGGCCTCCATCCGTTGGTTCTGGGTGGCGGCCTGTTCAACGGTCATGCCGTACTTCTTACTGAGGAGTTCGGCCAACGAGTACGAGTAGTGCTCCGGGGCGCGAACGTCGAGTTCGAAGGCCCGGTGATGAACCTCCACCGTGACGGCGGGATCGAATTGGCGTACTGCGAGTTCGAGCTGACGCTTGCCGAGATAACAGAAGGGGCAGACGACGTCGCCCCAAACATCGATACGAAGTACAGTGCTCATCCCACCATCGTGACACAGTCGCCGGCGAGATAGGGCAGAATGGAGCCATGACAATGCGTGAAATGACGGCCACCGAAGCCGCTGCACTGTTGCGCCCTGTCGATTCGGTGGGCCTCGGGCTCGGCCCCGCCAACCCGCACACCATGCTCCGGGCAATGTCGGAGCGCAAAGACTGGGAGCAGCTCACCATTGGCGGCGCTCTGATTCTTGGCCTCTTCGACCTCTTCACGCACCCCAACGTTTCGTATCGAGCCGGCTTCTTTGGTCCGGCCGAGCGCTACTACCGCAGCGTCGGTGGCAACGTGGAACACGTCCCCGCCGGCTTCCGCCAGTTCGCGCCGATTCTGCGACGCCTGTCACCTCGCGTGATGATGGTCCAGGCCACACCACCGGACCAACATGGATTCTGCAGTCTTTCGCTGCACTGTGGCGCCACACTCGATGAACTCCGGGCCGCCGGTTCAGATCCTGATCGCCTTTTGATTGTCGAAACTTCGCCACACTTGCCCTGGACATCGGGAATTCCTGGCATGGAGAATCGACTCTCAGTCAACGAGATTGACGTTCTCGTGCGCGGCGAAGAAGCCCCCTTCGAGCTTCCCGGTGAAGCGCCCACCGACGCCGATCTGGCGATTGCTCAGCACACGTTGCCCTTCATCGCATCCAACGCGACCCTGCAAACCGGCATTGGGGCCATCCCAAACACGGTGGCCGAAGCACTCGCGAATCGTGAGGGCGGCGAGTACGGCATCCACTCCGAGATGTTCACGGACGGCCTTTGGAAATTGCAGGCATCGGGCAAGGTCACCAACACACACAAGGGCATTTACGACGGCTTCTCGTTGACGACGTTCGCGCTCGGCTCCAAGGGGCTGTACGAATGGCTGCACGAAAACCGTGAGGTTCGCTTCGCCCCGGTCTCAATCGTTAACGACCCGACGATTATTAGTCAGAACAAGAACTTCGTATCCATTAATGGCGCGATCTCAGTCGACCTGTACGGTCAAGTGGTGGCCGACTCTGTTGCGGGTGCCCAAGTCTCGGGTGTCGGTGGTCACGAGGACTTCGTCGCCGGCGCCGATCTCTCGCTCGATGACGTCTCTTTGATTTGCCTTCGTTCCACTATTGAAGTGAACGGAGAGACGGTGAGCCGCATTGCGGCCCAACTACCCCTCGGCTCAGTCGTGGCGACCCCTCGTCACCACACTGCGGTCATCGTGACGGAATTCGGCGCCGCCGATTTGCGTGGGGCTACTGTTCGAGAGCGAGCCCACTTGTTGGCCGATATTGCCCACCCGCAGTTCCGAGATGAGCTCCGCGCCGCCGCTGAAGTTATTGCCCGTTAATGCTCATCGTTCGAGATCTCGCAATTGAAATTGGTACGCGTCGTATTTTGACGCCCACGCACCTGACTATTGGTGAAGGGGAGAAGGTCGGCATCGTCGGCCGCAACGGTGCGGGTAAGTCGACCATCTTGTCGGTCCTGCTGAGCGAAGGTGGCGAGCACCTTCGGGTCGAAGGCACCGTGCAGCGTTTTGGATCGTGGGCCCACCTGCCCCAAGAACCCGTACCCGGTGGACTCGGGGTTGAACCGATTGGTCTGTCCCACATTCTCTCGGCCCGTGGTCTCGACAAGCTGGACGCCGACATGCACACGGCCCGTCACGCCATGGCGGCCGATCCCTCAAGTGAAAACATTGAGGCTTTCACCAACATCGAGGAGCGCTTCCGCGACCTCGGTGGCTACGAAGCCGAATCGGAAGTGGCCCGCCTCGCGGCCGGTCTCGGTTTGGAAGAGGAGTATCTGCTTGAAGACCTCTCGTCGCTGTCGGGAGGACAACGCCGCCGCGTGGACCTCATGCGCGTGCTCTACGAGCAGCCCGAAACCATGGTGCTCGACGAACCAACGAACCATCTCGACAAGGCGGCCAAGCGCTGGCTCTTCGACGAGTTGGAAAAGTTCCCCGGCACCGTGCTGGTCATCAGTCACGACCTGCCCCTCTTGGATAAGGCCATCGACCGTGTGCTTTCACTGCGTGAAGGTCGCCTGCGCGAGTACAAGGGCAACTACACCAAGTTCCTCGAGCAAGAAGAAGTGACGATTGCCGGAGAAGAGAAGCTGGCCAGTCGTCAAGACGCCGACATTGAACGATTGTCACAATTGGCTAACTCGATGCGTGGTCAGACCGAAAAACGTGCCCGCTTGGCCAAGGTCTTGGACAATCGAGTTGATCGCCTGAAGGACAATCGGGTGGAGGTCACCCAGCGCGAGCGCAAGGTGAAGTTCAAGTTGCCCACGCCGCCGCGCAGTGGTGACGTGCCACTCACGGCATCAGGCATCTCCGTTCGCTACGGCGACACGCAGATTCTGAAGGACACCAGTTTCATTACCAAGCGCGGGGACCGGATTTTGATTGTTGGTCGAAACGGCGCCGGCAAGAGCTCCCTCCTGCGCTGCCTCGCCGAAGCCCAGGTCGCTACGTCGGGATCGGTGAAGCTCGGCGCCAATGTGGTGCGGGGTTATTTCGCGCAGGAACACGAGAATCTGGACCCCAACAAGACGGTGCTGGCCCATTTAGATAACGCCACCGTGGAAACGGAAGTGCAACGACGTGCTCTCCTCGGTGCCTTCGGACTTAAGGGATCGGCCGCGTTGCAAACACCCGACACGCTGTCGGGTGGTGAGCGGGCCAAGCTGGCGCTGGCCATGCTGGCCGCCTCCGAAGCCAATCTCTTGATCTTGGACGAACCGACCAACAACCTCGACCCCCGTTCAGTAGAAGCGGTGGGGGAGATGCTCAATGGTTGGAGCGGCACCATCATCGCTGTCTCTCACGAACGAGCATTTGTCGAAGCGCTCGACCCCACGCACGCCGTCTTGCTACCGGAGGAGTATTTCGACCTCTGGCGCGAGGACTACATGGACATGGTCGAACAGCGCTAGAGGCATTCTTCGGGCGTGATGCAGTGTTTGAGTGTCCACGGGTGTGACGAACGTGGTGAGTTTCGCCTACAGTCCTAGCCCTATGAAGATTCTCGTTATTGGTGGCACATCCTTTGTTGGTCGCGGCATTGCGTTAGCGGCGCACGAACGCGGACACGACGTCACCGTCTTTAATCGGGGGGAAACGCCCACCGATCTACCGGAAGCCATTCACCGCCTGGTGGGGAACCGTCAGAGCGACCTCTCTGCTCTCGACAACCTCTCCTTTGACGCCACGATCGACGCCATTGCGTACCAGCGTCGCGACGTGGAGCTCTTGCACGCCGCCATGGGTGCCCGAGTCGGGTACTACCTACAGATCTCTTCTATCTCGGCCTATCAAGACCCCGAGTTCGACCAGGCCGACGAGAGCACGCCTCGTCTTGAGCTCGGTGACGTCGATCCCAACGCCAACGTCACCGGAGCCACTTACGGCGTCCTGAAGGCCGAGTGCGAGCGGGCCGCCGAAGAACTGTTTGGTTCGAAGATCGGCATTTTGCGCCCCACGTTTGTTGTCGGTGGTCACGATAAGACCTTCCGCTTCCCCTACTGGGTGGCCCGGATTCAAAAGGGTGGCCGCGTGGCATTTCCCGGACCCCGCACGAAATCGCTGCAGTGGATTGACGCCCGAGACCTCGGAACATTCGCGGTGCTCCTCACCGAGCAGCGCTTCGCCGGCGCGGTACACGCCTTGGGAAGTTCGCCGGCCTTGAGTTTCGGCGAGACCCTCGATCGCATTGCCGCTCACGTGGCCCCGGCAGGCACGACCCTGGTTGAGGTCGACCCCAAACATCTTGAAGACTCTTCTTGGTATGCGAAGTTTCCACTCTGGACGGGCACCTCGAGTGAAACAGCCCTCAACATGAGTAACGCCAAGGCGCTGTCGCTGGGCCTGACCCTACGAACGCTGGAAGAGAGCGTCGACGACACTGCGGCCTGGTTTGGCACTCGTGAGTGGCCCGGCCATTGGCTCAGTGAGGCCGATGAATCGGCCCTGTTGGATGAGGCGTAAAGGCCCGTAGAATCTCTGTATCACGCGTGATACAGTAGATTTATGAGTGAGGTAACGATTAGAGAGTTGCGTAATCATGGCGGCGATGTCGTCAATCGTGTGTCACGAGGCGAATCTCTTGTTGTAACGCGAGACGGAACGCCGGTAGCTGAGTTGCGGCCACTGATGCGCCAAGGAGTGGCCGCCGAAACCCTTCTAGCCCGGTGGCGGCACCTTCCTCGGCTCGATGGCGAAAAACTGCGCGATGACATCGATCAGATAATGGACCCAGCATTATGAATGAGAACCGGCCAACTCACGGGATTCTCGACACTTCGACGGTAATCCTCCTACCCAGGATTACGACGCCTGAACAGCTGCCCGAGATTCCCTTAATTTCCTCAATTACTCTGGCGGAGTTGTCCGTTGGCCCGTTGGCCACTAATGATGAGAAGGAACGGTCTGCACGGCTGGCGCACCTGCAACAAGCGGAAGCCGATTTTGAGCCGCTTGCTTTTGATGCGGCCGCAGCGAGAGCGTTTGGACGTGTTGCTTCATCGCTACGCCAAAGGGGAAGGAAGCCAACCGCTCGTGCGTACGATGCCCTCATAGCGGCAACGGCATTGAGCAATGACCTTCCGATCTATACGTGCAATCCTCGAGACTTCGAAGGCATCGATAATCTCATTGTCATTACCGTGCCTCATCCGGATCACCGCTGAACACCTATTCATTGCGCGGTGGATCGGCAAGTGTTTCGGCCAAGATTTCGTAACGGAGCTCGTTGTCATGTTTCTTATGTCGAATACATCGATGACACCCGTACATGGATTACATGCGTAGTTCAATCAAGACTCAGGCTGATTTTCAACCAACGTCGGGGTTACTATGTCGACCCCGACAAAGACTCCATATTTTGGTGGGCGAGGCGGGACTTGAACCCGCACATCCTTTCGAATACTGGCACCTGAAGCCAGCGCGTCTGCCATTTCGCCACTCGCCCGAGCGGAGTATCACTTTACTTCTATTTCTTTAGTCTCCAAATTGCCGGCACGAAATAGGCAAACGACACCGGTACGCTTAAGGGGTATGGCACTTAAGAACGTAGAAAGTCGGCTCGAGCGCCTCTTTGACCGCACCTTTGCGAAGGGGCTGCGCTCACACGTCCAGCCCATTGAGATCGCTCAGCGCATTGCTCGCGAACTCGACCTGGCGGCTCGCATCGGCCCCAGTTCGACGATGGCGCCGAATGACATTCGAATCTTCCTGTCGGCGGAGGACACCCCCCGCTTTCACGGTTTTGAACAGTCCACGATCGACGAATTGGCCTCCTCGGTGCGTGAACACGCCCTGCAGGAGGGTTACGACTTCGCTGGCCCCGTCTCGGTCCAGATCTTCGAGGACACCTCGCTCACCATGGGCCAGCTCGGCATCCGGGTGAATTTTGTTTCTGGTCGGCCCCAACCCAAATTGGTCAGCATGAATGGCGGCCAATACAACTTGAGCGAACGGCCCCAAATCATTGGGCGTACTGCCGAGTGCGACATTATGGTGGCGGACCCCAACGTCTCCCGTCGTCACGCCGAGATCTGGTCCACCCCGGACGGCGTGGGACTTCGGGACCTGGGATCTACCAACGGGACGCTGGTCAATGGCCGTCGCATCGAATCGGTGCTGGTGACGCCCCACGACGAGATCTCCTTTGGCTCACAGGTGTTCCGGATTGAGCTGGCCTAACTTGCTGATTGCTGCGTCGGCCTACGCCACAATTGTTCGGCCCCTCCAGATTCTCGTCCTCTTGGGCGTAATTCTCTTTTTCGTGCGCGTTCTCTCAATTGCCACCGAGGAGATGCGCCCGCCGAAGGAAGAGACTGGCCGCCGTCAACGCCGTCGCCCATTGGCGCTGGCCTTCATGGAGCCCGAAGCGCAGGCCGGCGAGCGCATCGAGGTCTCAAACCCCGTCGTGTTGGGTCGGGGCGCACCGAGCGACATCATTCTTGACGATACTTTCTTGTCAACGCAGCACGCCCGGTTTTCGGTCGATGGCGGAGACCTCTTCATTGAAGATCTTGGATCTCGCAATGGTTCTTACGTCAATGCCGAGCCGGTTATCCACCGCACCCAACTCTTGAAGGGTGACGTTCTTCAAATCGGCAACGTGATTTTGGAAGTGGTCCGATGACAACCTGGCGTAGCGCCATTGCGACCAACGTCGGTCTCGTTCGCGAGGCCAATGAAGATGCCGTGGCGGCAACGGACCGAATGGTCGTGGTGGCCGACGGAATGGGTGGTCACGCCGCCGGCGAAGTGGCCTCGGAGCTCGCCGTATCGGTCTTTGCCCGAGCCATTACTAGTGAACCTTCGGTCGCTGGGCTCAATGCCGCGCTCCATGTCGTGAATCAGGCCATCTTGGACGACGCGCTCGCCCACCCTGAACGCGCCGGCATGGGAACTACGTTGACCGCAATCGTTCCGGTCAGTTACGAAGACGGAGAGGCCCTGGCCTGGGTCAATATCGGCGACTCCCGCCTCTACCAACTACGTGATGGTGCTATTCGACAGGTGACTGAAGATCACAGCGTGGCCGAGGAGTGGGTGCGTGAAGGTCGAATTTCCAAGGAAGAGGCGGCCGTCCATCCTCGTCGCCACCAGCTGACCCGCGTGTTGGGCATGGTCGATGCGCTCGACGGTGATACCGGCGTGCTGTCGGTAAAGGTTGGCGACCGCCTGCTGCTCTGCAGCGATGGCCTCACCAATGAGGTGAGCGACACCGAACTGACTGAACTGGCTTCCAGCCCGATCGATCTCGACGACGCTGTGGCCTCACTCGTGGCTCGAGCCTGCGCCAACGGTGGTCACGACAACATCACCGTGGCTCTTCTCGAAGTTGAATCAGTATCAGTGGTGGTTCCGGAAATTGCGGTGACACCCTCCAGCGTGAAGACGTTTCCGGCTAGTCGTGCGGCCGCATCGGGTACGGGCGAAACGGTGATGCGCCGCCGCCACAGGAAGCTGCCTCGTTGGATGACCATTAGGACGGGCATTTTCGCCTCGGCCATGGCCGGCCTCGTGGCGGCCGTCTTTGTGATCTTGGGCTGGTTCGCGTCGGCCTCGTTCTATCTCGGCGACGCCAATGGTTCGATTGCGGTCTACCAAGGTCAGCCCAACGGCTTTCTCTGGTATCACCCGAAAGAGGTTTTCGTCACGCCGTTCAAGTCCTCAGAGTTGCGACCCGGTGATGCGCGGGAATTGAAGAAGCACATCGCCGAATCCAGTCTGTCGGCAGCGATACGTCACGCGGACAACATGCACTCGGCCTGGCTGACCACGCAGCCCACAGTCGCGCCGTAGGTCGATTGTGACTCGCCGCCTCGGTATTCTCGGCACCGTTATTGCGCTGCTCTTTGCGATTTTGGTAGGTCAGTCGGCCTACATTCAGTTCTTTCATGCCGGGGCCCTTAACGATTCGTCGCTCAACCCGCGGGTCTCCTACGCCGGATTGATGCAACCACGCGGTGACATTGTCGCGGCCGACGGCACCGTTCTGGCCACCTCGGAGTCGGCCACGTCGGGGGTCTACCCCTGGCGCCGGGCGTACCCGCTGGGCTCGCTGACCTCGGGCGTCATCGGCTTCTCCTCGTCGATCTACGGGACGTGGGCCTTGGAGTCTTACTACAACTCCGAGTTGACGTCTCACCCCCAACCGGCCAAGTCCCTCTCGCAGGTCATTGCGCCCGTTAGTTCGCCTAATACGGTGACGTTGACGCTGCAGCCCGAACTGCAGCGAGTGGCTCAGAAGGCCCTCGCCGGTCGCGATGGTGCCGTGGTGGCCATTAATCCCAAGACCGGTGCCATTCTGGCGATGTACTCCAACCCCAACTACGACCCGCGCCCCATCACGTCCGCCGACTCAACAGTGGCCACGGCGGCGTGGAAGAAGTACGTGAAAAAGAATGAGCGGGGCTTTCCACCACTCGGTCTGATGGCCACGCAGCAGACCTTTGCGCCGGGTTCGACGTTCAAGGTGATTACGGCCGCCGCCGCGGCTTCGGCTCGCCCCGATATCTTCGTGAAGAAGTATCCCTACAAGGCATTCACGACGTTGCCCACGTCGAACAAGCTCTTGTGGAACTCGGGCCACACGCCCTGTGGTGGCAACGCCGCCGACATGTTGCCCGGGTCGTGTGACCCCGGCTTCGGTCTGATGGGCTTGGACCTCGGCGCTGATGTTATGTCGGCCACCGCTAATGCATTTGGTTTTAACCAAACACCCCCCATCGACCTGCCCGGTGTCGTGACCTCCTACTTTCCGGATGCCTCCGCGTTCGCCCAGGATCTGCCCGGACTGGCCTACTCCGCTATCGGCCAAAAAGATGTCCGCGCCACGGCACTCCAAAACGCACTTCTGGCCGCCGCTATTGTCAATAAGGGCGTCATTATGAAGCCCCATTTAATGGCGGAGATCTCTCGAGCCGACGGCTCAATTGCTCGGCGCTACAAGCCCGCGGAGTGGCTACGCCCTCTCTCGGCACTCCAGGCCCAGCAGATCGTGCCGATGATGCAGAACGTTGCCCGATTCGGAACGGCGTCGGGTTTATTTCGTGCGTCCGACCTCGTCGGTGCCAAAACGGGTACGGCCCAAACTGGTAATGCCGCTGAAAATACTCACGACTGGATGATTGCCTTCGCTCCGGCGAACAACCCCGTGATTGCCGTCGCCGTTGTCGTGCCGTTCCAAGCCAAGTCTGATTCAGGAGCGGCCGTTGCCGGTCCAATCATGCGTTGTGTGATCGAAGGTGCTTTGGCCTTGGCGCACGGCCGCCCGGCGTCAGGAACTTCTTCCACGTGTCCGCGATAATTCTCACAAGTAAAGGCGTAGGCTAAGAACGATTATGGAGCCCGTAACCGAGCAGCACATTTACAAGGGTCGATACCGTCTCACGCACCTAATTGCGCGTGGGGGCATGGCTCAGGTTTTCCGAGCTACCGACTTAATGCTTAACCGACCTGTGGCGCTCAAAGTTCTCTATCCCGAACTCAGTGTTGACCAAAACTTTGTCGAGCGATTCCGCCGCGAAGCTCAAGCCGCCGCCAACCTTTCTCACTCCAACATCGTGCCGGTCTTTGACTGGGGCGAAGAGGATGGCGCCTACTTCATCGTGATGGAGTTGGTCGAAGGTACATCCCTGGCGGGACTGTTGCGCGATGAGCGCATCATGTCACCGTCGCGCGCCGCTTCCATCACCGCGCAAGTGGCTGCCGCACTGGCTTTCGCTCACCGTTCTGGTGTCGTGCACCGCGACGTGAAGCCGGGCAATATTTTGATCACCGAAGACGGCATCGTGAAGGTGACGGACTTCGGAATTGCGCAGGCGATTTCGACGGAAGATCACCTTACGGCGGCCGGTTCGGTCATGGGTACCGCGACCTACTTCTCACCCGAGCAAGCTGAAGGCTCGTTGGTGGACGGTCGTAGTGACGTCTACTCACTCGGAATTGTTCTCTACGAACTACTGGCCGGTCGTCCACCATTTGTCGGCGACTCCCCAGTCTCCGTGGCGGGGATGCACGTTCGCGACGCCGCCCCGTCGCCACTGCAGTTCAACTCGGGTATTCCGGCCGATCTTGAATCCATCACCATGATGGCGTTGGCCAAGAATCCTGCTCAGCGCTATCAAACGGCCGATGAGATGCGTTCTGATCTCTTGCGCTTCAGTGAAGGTCGTCCCGTTCAGGCCGCCCAGCGTGGCGCGCGCGCATTCGCAGGTAGCGACACCACCCAGGCCGTTTCGGTAATCTCCGGCGAGCGCACGCAAGCGGTGCCAATCCAGGCCGGTCCCCGAACAGACATCGTGCGTCGTCGTAAGTCCAACACGCCCCTGATCGCCACGTCATCAGCACTGGCCGTGCTGCTGATTGCCGCCATTGGTTATTTCTTTTTGGGTTCGTCAGCCACCACCGTTATGCCCGACGTGATTGGCACCTCTATTAGTGATGCCACTTCGACAATCACGGGCCAGGGCCTCGTTGTAGGTGCGACCAAATTGGTGCAGTCGACGCAGCCCGCCGGCACGGTTGTCGGTTCCATTCCTAAGCCCGGAGCCAAGGTGACGAAGGGTCAATCAGTTACCTTGAGCGTGAGCCTCGGCACATCGACGCAGCCCGTCACCATTCCCGATGTCACCGGCATGAGTTTGAGCGATGCCGAGAGCACGTTGCAACAGGCCGGTTTGGCGTACAAGGTTGACTTCACGGCCACGGCCCCTGAAGGTGCGAGCCCCAACACGGTCCTATCGCAGACACCAGATGGTGGAACGCAAGGTCGTACCGGTGATGAAGTGACGATCACGGTGCTCGCACCAGGATCGAACTACCCCGTTCCGAATCTGGGCGGAAAGTCGCTTTCGGACGCCGCCGTGTTGCTGGGTCAGGCCGGTCTGACGCTCGCGCCCGATCAGGGCTCGCAGTGCTCCAACACGCAAGCCCAGGGCATTGTGGTTGGGTCCGAACCGGCTTTTGGCCAACCCGTTGCGGCCGGAACTGCCATCAAGCTGGTTCTCTCCAGTGGATACTGTTCGGTAGTGGTGCCCAACGTGGTCGGCTTCTCCAAGACCTCCGCCACCACGGCGATGCAGTCTCAGGGACTCGTCGTTTCGGTGACCACGCTCGCTGCGGATAACCCAGCCTGCTCGGGAACACCGGGTGAGGTCATCGACCAAGACATCTCTCCGGGTGCGAGCACGCTCTACGGCTCGCCAGTAACGCTGACGTACTGTCCCGCTAGTTAGCGAGACGACCGAGGAACGTTCCGAGCATCGCCAGACCATCTTTGGTCAGGACGCTCTCGGGGTGGAACTGCACGCCTTCGATTTCTTTGGCGCGGTGTCGCACGCCCATGATGATGTCACCGGTCCACGCCGTGACGATGAGGTCAGCGGGCAGCGTGGCGGGATCTATGACGAGCGAGTGGTAGCGAGTCGCGATTAGGGGCGAGGGGAGTCCGGCGAAAACGCCCTGACCTTCGTGGGTGATCTCGCTGACCTTGCCGTGCATAATCGAAGGGGCGCGAACGATGCTGGCCCCGAAGACCTGCCCAATGGCCTGGTGGCCGAGGCAGACGCCGAAGATGGGAAACTCCCCACCGAGATCACGAATGACGTCACAGCTAATTCCGGCCTGTTCGGGACGGCCCGGCCCGGGGCTGATAACGATGCCGTCGGGGCGCAAGGTACGGATTTCATCAATCGTGATGTTGTCGTTGCGGCGCACTTCGAGGGTCGCGCCGAGTTCACCCATCTCCTGAACGAGGTTCCAGGTAAAGGAGTCGTAGTTGTCGATAACCAGTACGTCAGCCATTGTGGGGCAAGGTTACCTTGGTTTCGAATGGCCCAGAAGGGGCTTGGTAGTCTTTCGCCCTATGGCCCTGCTCTCACGTTTTAAGAAGTCGTCCACGACTGTCGCCGCCCCGTCTAAGCCCGTGCGTCACGCTGGTAACCGCACCGGTCGGTACGTCTCGGCGACCGAGTCGGGACGAGTAACCGCTCGTGCGCCCAAGGCGAACGCCTCGAGCCCCGCGTGGTACGGCCGGACCATTCTGGGTCTCCTGGGTGCCGGCGTAATCGTCATAGCGATGAACTACCTTCACGCATTGCCAGGTTCAGTCTCTTCGTGGTACTTGGTGGTTGGCCTAGCGGCGATCTTCGGCGGCTTCTTCATGGCGACCCGGTACCGATAACGCGTCAAGCACTAAAAAAGCCCCGCGGTTTCCCGCGGGGCTTTTTCGTGAGGCGTAACTAGACGCGCTCGATGATGGTGGCGTTGGCCAAGCCACCGCCCTCACACATCGTGATGAGTCCGTACTTACCACCGGTGCGCTCGAGCTCGTTGAGCAAGGTTGCGCAGAGCTTGGCGCCAGAAGCACCGAGCGGGTGACCGAGGGCAATGGCGCCACCGTTGACGTTGACCTTCGAGAGGTCCGCGTTCAGTTCCTTCTGCCACGCGAGGACCACGGAAGCGAAGGCTTCGTTGATCTCGACGAGGTCGATCTGGTCCAAGGTGAGGCCGGAGCGCTCGAGGATCTTCTGGGTCGCGGGAATAGGACCAGTCAACATCGTGACGGGGTCTACGCCGGCGAGAGCGAAGCTGTGGAACTTGGCACGGATGGGCAGGCCCAATTCGTTTGCCTTTTCTTCGCTCATGATCAATACCGCGGACGCACCGTCGGTGATCTGCGACGCGTTTCCGGCCGTGACCTTGCCGCCTTCCTTGAAGGCTGGCTTGAGCTTGGCGAGGCTCTCGGTGCTCGAGTCGGGACGGATACCTTCGTCAGCCGTCATGACTTCGCCGGTGTAGTTACCCTCGGCGTCCTTGAGCTGAATTGGGATGATCTCGTTCTCGAAGCGACCTTCGGCGGTGGCACGAGCGGCCCGCTTGTGGCTCTCGGCCGAGAAGGTGTCGAGGTCTTCGCGTGAGATGCCCCACTTGTCGGCGATCATTTCGGCGCCGATGCCCTGACCCTGGAGTCCACCCTGGGGCTCGTAGCGGTCACGGACGCGAGGTCCGAAGGGGAAGCCGGAGTCCTTGCCGATGGATGAACCCATGGCAACGGTCGACATCACTTCAATGCCCGCAGCGACAACGATGTCGTAGGCACCGGAAATAACACCCTGCGCGGCGAAGTGCAACGCCTGCTGTGACGAACCACACTGGCGGTCGATCGTCGTCGACGGAACTGACTCGGGCCAACCGGCGGCGAGCACGGCGCTACGTCCGACGTTGAAGGCCTGACCACCGACCTGCGACACGCAACCCATGATGACGTCATCAATGAGGGCGGGGTCGAGGTTGTTTCGCTCGGCGATGGCCTTGAGGGCCTCCGACGCGAGGTCTACGGGGTGCCACGTACTTAACTTGCCGCCACGCTTCCCACCGGGGGTACGAATGGCGTCCACAATTACCGCTGTAGGCATGTGATTCCTTTTCTAAAAATGGCCGAAGTGCCAACTGCGAAATCCTAGCCAGCCCGAGAAAGTATCGTCACAGGGGTGAGTTC
>CALAYR010000118.1 GCA_937894805.1 uncultured Acidimicrobiaceae bacterium
GAGCCAGTTGCGAACCGGCCTGAGCCAGCTCTTCGATTCGGCCTTCGATGTTGTAGTCAGAGAGGTTCGACCAGTTCGCACCAAACGTGTTCGTCTCAATGGCGTCGATGCCGGTCTCGAGATACGCATGGTGGATGCTCGCGATGATGTCAGGTCGTGAGACGTTGAGAATCTCGTTGCAGCCCTCGAGCTGCTCGTAGTCGGCGAGCGTGGGATTGAACTCTTGGAGCTGAGTGCCCATGGCGCCGTCACCAATGACGACCCGGCTTGCCAGGGCCTCCATCAGTGCCTGCGAGCGCGCCGGAGTGACCGCTCTCGAAATGTCGAGGGTGTACTCGCTGTCACTCACCGTGTCAGTTTACTTGCGAGGCTTGGCGCCAAAATCGTAGATGACTCCCGTGAGCTGCTCGCTGACCGACCACAGGTGGCGGGCATCTTCTACGCTCTGTGCCTTCTTATTGCGCTTGGCCACGTGAGGATAACCGGTTTGGGCGGCGAGGCCGTCGGGGCCGATGAACGAGTTGCCCGGCAGGTCGACAACGGTCGCCGCATAGAGCGTGGGCAGGGCGCCCCACTCGGCTGGCTGCGCGATGGTGCGTGCGCCCCAGTCCATCAAGCGGCGCTCGAGCCCCTCGGCGCGTGTGCCTTTCATGTCTGGCGCAACCGAGGCAAGGTTCGTCGCGGCATAGCCCGGATGCGCCGCCATCGCCTTCACGTCGAGCCCGGCGGCCTCGAGCCTGGCGTTCAACTCGCTCGTGAACAGCAGGTTCGCAAGCTTGCTCTGACCGTATCGGCGCCACGGGCTGTAGGACTTCTCACCCATGAGGTCGTTCCAGTCCATCGTTCCGGCACGGTGTGCGGTCGACGAGACGTTGACTACGCGCGAGCCGGGTCGCTTGGCCAGCGCCGGCAACAGCTGACCGGTCAGCGCAAAGTGTCCGAGGTGGTTGGTGCCGAACTGCATTTCGAAACCGTCGACAGTCACTCGGCGAGGAATCGCCATCACGCCGGCGTTGTTAATGAGCAAGTCGAGGCCTGTCTTGTTCTTCTTCTGCCAGTCGGCGGCAAACTTCTTCACCGAGGCCAGGCTTGAGACGTCGAGTTCGGCAACGGTGAGGTCCGCGCCGGGGGCGAGGGCCAGCATCTCGGCTTTAGCCTTCTCGCCCTTGGCCAGGGTCCGCACAGCGAGAGTCACCGACGCGCCAGACCGAGCCAGATCGAGCGCGGTGAAGTAGCCCAGCCCCGAGTTGGCTCCCGTGACGATGGCCACTCGACCGCTCTGGTTAGGAATGTCTTTAGCCGTCCATCCGGAGGCCTTGAACTTAGGAGTACCCACGCTTCATCTCTCTATCTGCTGGTGCGAATCTTGGTCTGTTCACGACACTACGCGCTCCTAGCCGTCCCCGTGAATCTCTTGAGGAGTAGTGTCGACCCATGAATCTCGCACGTCGATTGCTGCTCTGGAGTGTCCCTGTAGCCCTCGTACTCGTTGTTCCCGCCGTCACGCTGGTTCCGCCCCCCGCTGGTGGACTTCTGGGTCTTTCTCTCGGCTTGCTCTCGAGCACCGCGCTCGTGGCCTGGGCCGGGCTCACGGCTCTGATCCACGGCAAGAGGTTCGGGGGCTACCTCACCCTTACCGCAGCCCTGGTCTCGTTTGTCGTGAATCTGATGAGTATATGGAATCTGCAGTTAGAGCAGAGTAGTGCGCTCGAGACTGCGGGACGGGAGCTTCTGCTCGTCGGCGCAGTTCTCACGGTAGCCTCACTTACCTCCTCGATTGCCCTTCGCGGACTGCGCATTGCCGGACGCATCCTCACCGTCGTCACGATTTTGGGGGCGATTAACTTTGCGCCGGTCTTGGCTGGTCGCCCGGGCCTCGTGATCGGTGACAACCTTGGGCTAGAGGCATTCCTCATCCTGGTCATTGTGACGGCGCTGGCTCTCTACCCAATCTCATTGCTCGTCCGAAAGAAGTAACGAGCAAAAGGAGAACCCCCGGTATGCGGCCGGGGGTTCTCCTTTATTCACACACAACTAACCGTTGATTACCTGCGGGACTCCGAGAGACTTGAGGCCCTCAACGCCGAACTCCAGGCCGTAGCCGGACTGCTTTGCTCCGCCGAAC
>CALAYR010000119.1 GCA_937894805.1 uncultured Acidimicrobiaceae bacterium
CACCACGCAATCTCGGCCGTTGAGTAGCGTTGCCCTAACGACCAAAAGGTCATTACGGGGGAATATTTCGTGGAACTCAACACGTGGCGACAGGTCGGCGATGTGCTCGCGCGCACCGTTCCCACCGCCGCGTTGAAGCGCATCCGCGAGATTGGTTCCTCGACCCCTCCGGTCAAAGTTGGTTGGCGCGTTATCAATATGGATATTGACGGGCGTAACTTTCGCTATCGCGTCACCGATAACGACGACGCCTACGGCCCCGACGGTCCCGGTACTCCCCCCATCTGGGTCATCAATCTCCACGGCTACTTCGCCGGTGGTTCGATGTACGCCCGCGAGTCGGAACTCCTGGCCGAACGGTTTGGGTGGCGCGTGGTCAACCCTTCTCTCCCCGCCTTCGGCGGTTCTGATCCACTCGAGCTCGTCGATATTTCCCTCGAGGCACTAACGGACCACGTCGAAATTGTTCGTCGTGAGTTGGGCATCACCAAGTGCGTCGTGATGGGTCACTCCATGGGTGGGGCCATTGCAATTGACTTCGCCAGCCGCTACCCCAACGACGTCATCGCGGTCCTCTATCGCGACGGCATCGCCACGCCGGAGTGGAGTGTCCGACGTGGACTCACCGCGCGAATTCTTTCGCCGATTCTGCCGGACGTGGCTCCAATTGCCGATCTCATGGCTGCCGTTGTTATGGACGCACCAGATCTCCTCGTCGGTCACATGTTGACGACCCTCAAGGCCCTCATACCCGACCTGCGGAGCAATGTGAAAACCGTCGCCCGTTCGGCGCCAGTCGCCTCCATGTTGCTCGACCTCAATCTCACCGAACGGGCCCGACAAGTGGCCGAGGCCGGCGTGCCTATCTACGCCGCCTGGGGCTGCTTTGATCGAGTTGTGCCCAACGATGCGGCCGAGGGCTTCACCAAAGCGACCGGCGCCGAAGTTCAGTGGGTACCTGGTGGGCACTCGTGGATGCTGGCCCGGCCGAGTGGCATGGTCGATCTCCTCACTCACGTCCCTAGTGGGCAGCAGTTTGTCGAACGCATTGTCAGCCGTTGGCGGGTGCTTGAAGAAACACCGCGACTCCGGCGCGTAGTTTAATTTTTTGCGCGCTCTAGACTCGAAACCATTATGCAGAGACGTCGTCGCCACGAATCCGGCACCACGGCAACTCGTGGCACCTCAAGGCGGCTGGGCACTTTGACTGAACCGACGGCAGCCAAATGACCACCGTGCGCGGACGCACCATCTACTCCCTGGTGGGTGCGATCACTATTTCGCTGGCGGTGACGGCACCATCGTGGGCATGGTCCCTACCCAAATGGTCGACACTACCCAGCGCCACATCGCTCCAGACCAGCATTGCGCACGACGCTGGAGCAACCACTCTCCCGAGTGCCCTCTCTCGCCCCACCACACCTAAGCCTTATTACGGCATTGGCCAGCTAGAACTTGCTGGGCAGACCGCATGCAAGCAGTCGGGCGACCCCACGCTCGTCGCCCCGTGCGTCATGGGCGATCGCCAGGCCACGAAGACTGTCGTGCTCGTCGGGGACTCCGAAGGTGAGATGTGGCTCCCCTCGCTCAATATTTGGGGCCTCCAGGCTCACGTCAAGGTCCTTCGCTACGTCTACTTCGCCTGTCCCCCCTGGCACTTACCCCTTCCGAGTTCCTCGCCCAATTGGAAGACGTGCTCGACTACGTGGCACACCTACGTAGAAGATGCCATTCGCAAGCTGCGGCCGTACGCCGTGATTGCAACGGGTATGCCCGAAGTAGCGCAGCAGGCGTCAACCACGGCATCATCCTCAACCGTGGCCTCCGGTATGGCGGAGTTCTTCAACGCGATCCAACAGGCAACGCCCCGACGAGTCATCTTGTCCAAGATTCCATGGTTTCTTGCCACACCACGCACTCCAGTGGCCTGCGCCATGGTGAATCGCACTGCCCTGCAACGCTGTAACGGCTCGCCTCGAGCATCGCTCGACCCAACGATGACGAGTGCCATCAACACGACCGTGGCCAATAAGTTGGCGACGGTGCTCTGGACGCAACAGTTCTTTTGTACTTCAACGGTCTGTCCTATTGTCGTCGCCAATCGCTTCGTCTACAGCGACTCGCATCACTTGAGTTACGACTGGTCGCTCTACATTGCCAAAGCGTTCGGCCAGAAACTCAGTCCACTGCTCGGACTCCCACAACTGCCCTAGCTCGCACCTATTCGAGGTAGAGGTTGCCGTTTCGCTCGACCACATTCAACGTCGCCAGCCCCGTGGGTGAAGGTCCGGAAACCAAACTGCCGTCGCTGACCTTGAAGATTGACGTGTGACAAGGACAGACCAGCGCATCATTTGATTTGTAATAACTCACCGTGCATCCCGCGTGAGGACACGCCGCGTTGTAGGCCACGAAGTTGCCAGCGGTGGGCTGCAGGACGATGCCCGGCTCCTGACTCGATGGAATAGTGAACGAGGCCGATCCGCCGACGGCTACTTGGGAGGCGGAACCGATTTCAGTGCCCGCAACAGTCGTGGTGGTGGTTCCGCTCGCCGCGGTCGTGGTCGTGGTCGTCAGCTGCGTTGGTGGCTTGCTGGCCTTGACTCCACCAATCGCTCGGCCCAGGCCGGCACTCGCGGCGGCGAGGATGGCCGACGCGGCGGCCACGGCCGCGGCGGCTCCTGCCCCCACCATGACGGTGCGACGATCGACCTCAGTAAACAAACGACCCGCCTCGACACCGGGGTCCGGCGCGGTGCGCTCCTGCGCCACCTTGCGGGCAATGCGGGCGTCCCAGGACAGATGCGTTCCGGCCCCGGCCACGATGAAGGGGATCCAGGCGAAGGCGAAGACCAGATCGGAACCCGTGTAATAGGGGTTGGCGTGAAAGCTCACCGTGAGAAAGAGCCCGAGTGAAAGGGCCAGTCCACCGAGTGCGGCAATCCGTGTCCACAGACCCAACAAGGTGCCAATGCCGATGGCTACTTCCCCGAGTGCCACGACAGCCCCAATGAAGGTGGCGTGCTCGACGAGGTGGGAAACGAAAAATCCAATGGGGCTGCGGGTCGAAGCGGCCACGAGCTGAGCCTGAATTGACGCACTGTTGTTGGCGTCGAAGAAACCGGGGTTCGCCAACTTTTGCAGACCGGCGAAGAGAAAGGTAAATCCCAGAAAAGCTCGGAGTGGCAGCAGGGCGTACTCCGCTGATGCCCAGGATCGAAGGGAGTGGAGACGGCGCGAAGGGTTCATGCGGTCAGTCTGACACCCGCACATAAGAAAATCGACAATTACCGAGCCGAGCGTTGGTTTCGGTAAGGATAAGCCCATGCACGTCGCTTCGATTCTCACCACCCTCGTTGACAAAATCGGTCACCTTTCACCGGTCCTGATCTACGTCACCGTCGGACTACTCGCCTTTGCCGAGGCCGCAATATTCATCGGCTTCGTCTTGCCGGGTGAAACCGCAGTGATTGTTGGAGGCTTGGCGGCCAGTCAGGGCCACGTGAATATTGTGGCACTCTGTTTTCTCGTTCCCGTGGCGGCCATCGTTGGTGACTCGGTGGGCTACTACGTCGGTGAACGCCACGGCCACCACTTGCTCAGGCTTCCCATCATTCGCCACCGCCGCGGAGCAATTGACGCAGCCCTAGCCCAACTCAAACAACGAGGACCGCTCTACGTCTTCGTTGGTCGCTTCACCGCATTCCTGCGAGCCGTTATGCCCGGATTGGCCGGAATGAGCCGCATGGACTACAAGAAGTTCTTACTGGCGAACGCGGCCGGTGGCATTGTCTGGGGCGTCGGCTTCACGCTGATTGGCTACCTTTCCGGCCACGCCATTCACAAGGTGGAGCGGTACATGGGTCGCTTTGGCATTGTGTTGCTCGTAGCCGTAGTGAGCTTCATGGTGTGGCACCACATTCACGCCAAGCGCAAGCAGCAGGCCTTCGAGCAGGCCTACGAGGCGCAGCACCCCGACTCGGTGAACGAAAACTAACTACGCCAGAGTTCAAGGAGACGTTGCGGCTCGGCGAGTGTGGCGACTCCATCAACCATGGTGACGAGACCACTGGTCGAACTCGTCGGTCCCACCCCCCTGACGAGCGACTTAACGTAGACCTCGCTGGCGTGCTGGGCTTCGCTCACCACGGCGGGCCACGCACTCTCAGGTAGTTGGGCGGGGATCTCTCGTCCGTCGAGGCAGACCAGTGGCCCGAGGACGGGATGCGATGAAACCGCCTGGGTCATGGAGTTCACCGAAAGTCGAGCGTCGGCCGCGTCGGCTCGCTCCCGCTTGCGCCAAGGAGGCATGGTTCCCCGGAGAAAGCCACTCTCCACCAGATCTGGACCGTGAGTAAAGGGAACAACACTGTCCACTTCGCCTCCGAGGTGCTCGGCAAATCGGTCGAGGTGCTGAGAAAAGGCCGTCCGCACCCAGGGCATTAGCCAGGCTTCCGCACCGAGCCAGGCGGGCCACACCGAGTCGACAACCGCTACCGAGACGTAGAGATTGAGCGATTTGGCAAGGCGAATGGCGTCGCGATAGCGCTCCCACGCCGATCCATCGACGAGATCGGCCCGGGGCTCGACGCGAGTCCATTCCACGGTGAGACGGATTCCATCCAGCCCAAGGGCCGGCACCTGAGCAATCGCCAGTTCGTAGTCGCGCCAGAGAGTGGCCGCCTCACCGGGACCGGTCAAGCGCCCCAGCCCAATGGCCGGTGAATAACAGGTGGCGATTCCGCCCATAACGTCGTAGCCGCCCTCGACGGCGTAGCCATCCAAGGTGGCGAGAAGCGGTGGCCGAGTCCCCATACTTCCTAGTTTCGCACTTCACCGCACCCGCTCGATGTTCCACTAGCGTTCTGCCTACACCACAAGGTGACTTTCTCTTAAGGAGCAACCATGGCCGATGAAATTCTTCGCGAGCGACGTGGACACGTCGAACTTCTCACGATCAACCGACCCGAAGCCCGCAACGCAATGAACCGCGCCGCCGCAGTAGCGCTCTCGGACGCACTTGATGAGTGCGAGACCGACGACGACGTTTGGGTTGTAGTTCTCACCGCCGCTGGCGACAAGGCCTTCAGTGCCGGAATGGACCTCAAGGCCTTCGCGACCGGCGAGTTCCCCGTTACCGACAAGGGTTTCGGCGGCATCACCCAGCGCCAGTTCACCAAGCCCCTCATCGCGGCCGTCAACGGTTCGGCCCTGGCCGGTGGTTTCGAAATGATGATTAGCTGCGACATGGTGATTGCCGCCGATCACGCCATGTTCGGTATTCCTGAAGCCAAGCGTGGTCTCATTGCCGGTGGTGGTGGCCTTATCCGCCTCGGCAAGCGCGTCCCTCTGGCGATTGCCTACGAAATGGCCCTCACTGGTGACCCCATCTCGGCCGCCCGTGCGGCCGAGCTCGGTCTCGTCAACGCCGTCGTCCCCGGCGACCAGGTGCTCGACGCCGCCCTCGCCCTCGCAGCCCGTATCGAAGCGAACGCACCCCTGGCCGTCCGCACCTCGAAGCAGGTCATGCGCGACTCCCTCGAAATCACCGAGGCCGCCTCGTGGGACCTCAACAACGAGAAGTTCGGCATGATTGGTCGCTCCGCTGACGCCATGGAAGGCGCCATCGCCTTTGCCGAAAAGCGCACCCCCAACTGGCAGGGTAAGTAGTCATGACGGCCGCGGCACACCTCGCGTCCGGGATGGACATCCTGCGTATCTGCTACACATCCTCGGCGTTGCCGTCTGGGTGGGTGGTCAGATCGTTCTCGCCGGGCTGGTGCCCGTATTGCGTGACGCAGGAGAAGGTGTGCCGCAGAAGGCCGCCCGAGCCTTTGCTCGCCTCAGTTGGCCGGCTTTTGTGCTGGTCGTCATCACCGGCTTTTGGAACTACGGCCTGAAGAATCACGATGGCGTCTCGTACGGCTGGCAAATGGTCTTCGGGGTGAAGTTCTTGGTCGTTATCGCCGCTGGCGTCGGTGCCTACCTTCACAGCAAGGCCCAAACCCCCGCCCGCCGTGGCGCCACGGCCGGAATTGGCCTGCTGGCCTCACTCGTAGCCCTTGTGCTGGGCGTCGCCCTCGCCGGCTAATCCTGCACTACTGTTTAATCTAGAGCCGTTGTACTAACCAAGGAGAAGAGCATGATTGCAAACATCATGGGTCCCGACCTCATTATCGTTGTCGTTATTGCTGTCGTTGTCATCTTCGGTGGCAGCGCAATTCCCAAGCTGGCTCGCAACCTGGGCTCCGCCAAGACGGAATTCGAAAAGGGTCTCAAGGACGCCAAGTCCAAGGACGCTACCAACGCTCCGGCTGACGACACCACCGCTCAGTAGCCCTCGCGCCCCGTCGGGGTACAGGCTGAACTCAATCCCTCCTACATCGGTAGGAGAAATGCAATCTTTTCGTTCGTGAAATTGTCGTTTCCCTGACGAAGATGACTAAGGTTTCGATGTGGAATTAACGCCCCGAACCCCCAAGGGTGCACCAGCCAAGAGTCGACTTCGTCGACTTGCGATTGCGCTTGCACTCCCCATTGCAGGTATTTCCCTTTCTGGTTGCACGTTGCCCGGCTTCGGCGCACACCAGTCCGACACGACTACTGGTCAATCGGCGTACTACTTATGGCAGGGCTTCTCTGTCGTAGCGGCGATTATCGGTGCCTTCGTGCTCGCACTCATCGTGTACGCCGTGGTGGCCTATCGCCGCAAGGGTGACGAGATCCCGAAGCAGACCCAGTATCACGTGCCCCTTGAAATCATCTACACGGTGATTCCAATTCTGATCGTGATTGCTCTCTTCGTAGCCACCATCGTCACTGAAAACAAGGTCTTGGCCATGCCGAAGACTGACGTCTCTATCAATGTCAACGCATTCCAGTGGGGCTGGGGATTCACCTACGACAAGCAGAACGCCATTTCTGTTGGAAGTACAACCGAGTCACCAGTCATGGTGATGCCCGTTGACACCGACGTCAGAATCGTTCTGACTGCGACAGATGTGGTGCACGGCTTCTACGTTCGTGACTTCAATTTTTCCCGCTTCGCCTTGCCGGGTGTGAAGAATCAGTTCACCCTGCACGCCACGAAGACTGGCACGTTCTTTGGTCAGTGCACGCAGCTCTGCGGTCTCTACCACTCGATCATGTACTACAAAGTCAAGGTCGTTACTCAGGACGAGTACCAAACGTGGCTGAATTCGTTCAATACGCCGGAAGGCAAGGCTGCCGCCGATGCGGCCAAGAAGGTACTCAAGGAGCAGATGTCCGCTCACGTACCAGTCAAGACTGAAATCTCACGAGGAGCCAACTAATGATTAGCACCATTGACAAAGTCACAACCGAGTCACACGGGGACGATCACGGCCACAGTCACGGTCACGCAGAGCACCACGGGCCCCGTGGAATTCTCAACTGGCTGACTACGACCGACCACAAGATCATCGGTCTTTCGTACACGATTACTTCAGTAATCATGCTGGTTATCGGTGGAGCCTTGGCCGAAGTAATCCGCGGTCAGCTGGCAAACCCTAATGGCCACTTGGTAACCATGGCTCAATACAACGAGTTGTTCACCATGCACGGCTCGATCATGATTTACCTGTTTGCCGGACCCTTCGCCTTCGGAGCTCTGGCCAACATCATCGTGCCGATTCAAATCGGTGCTCCGGACATGGCTTTCCCCCGCCTCAACGCCCTTTCGTACTGGCTCTACCTCACCGGTGCAATCACGATGTTGCTCGGTTTCTTCGTTACCGGTGGCGCGGCGAACTTCGGATGGGTTGGCTACGCCCCACTCTCCGACGCGATCTACTCCCCCGGGGCCGGTGCTGACCTCTGGATCGGCGGTTTGATGCTGACCGGTTTCTCGGCCATCTTCACCGGAGTGAATATCTGCGCCACGGTCTTCTACCTGCGCGCACCGGGCATGACCCTGTTCCGCATGCCAATCTTCACGTGGAACCTTCTCGTGGTATCGATTCTGATTCTGCTGGCCTTCCCCGTTCTGACGGCCGGCCTCATCATGCTCTACAGCGACCGCCACCTCGGCACCCACATCTACACGGTGGTGGGAGGAGGTTCGCCGGTTCTCTGGCAACACATCTTCTGGTTCTGGGGACACCCTGAGGTGTACATCTTGGCCCTGCCATTCTTCGGAATGGTTACCGAAATCATCCCCGTCTTCTCGAAGAAGCCCGTCTTTGGTTACAAGGGCATGGTCTTTGCCACACTGACTATCGCCGCCTTGTCGTTGGGCGTATGGGCGCACCACATGTTCACTACTGGTGTTGTTCTGTTGCCGTTCTTCTCCATCATGAGCCTCCTGATCGCCGTTCCAACGGGTATCAAGATCTTCAACTGGATTGGGTCGATGTGGCGCGGACAGATTTGGTTCTCGGCCGCCATGCTCTTCTCGATTGGGTTCGTCGTGACGTTCCTCATCGGTGGATTGACCGGCGTGTACCTCGCGAGCCCACCACTGGACTTCTTCACGCACGACACCTACTTCATCGTCGCCCACTTCCACTCAGTGGTGATGGCACTGGTGATTGGTGGAATGGCTGGTCTCTACTACTGGGGCCCGAAGATCACTGGTTACATGCTCAATGAGCGCATTGGTAAGACTCAGTTCTGGTTCCTCTTCATCGGAACACAGGTCTTTACGATTCCCCAGTACATCCTGGGCCTTCAGGGCATGCCGCGTCGTATGGCCATCTACCCCAACGACCCTCAGTGGCAGACCCTCAACACGTGGAGTTCCGTCGGCGCCATCATGATCGGTATCTCGACCCTGCTGTTCATCGTGAACATCGTTGCCAGCTGGAAGAAGCACCCCGCCGGTGACAACCCGTGGGATGCTCACACGCTGGAGTGGTTCACGACTTCGCCACCACCGCACCACAACTTCTTCCGACTCCCACAGATTCGCTCCGAGCGGCCTACGTGGGACCACAACCACCCCGACGCCAAGACTTTGGCCCACGGAAAGGACGCCCACTAATGCGCGTAGAAGCAAAGATTCTCATCGCCCTAGGCTTGTTCTTCGGTCTCATGTGTGCCGTCTACTGGACGTGGAGCCTCGAAAACGCCGGTGGTGTGATGATGTTTTTCGGCATGGGACTGTGCCTGCTGCCCGGTAGCTACTACTACTGGTGGAGCCGTCGTATGGGCCCCCGCGCGGAGGACGATCCCAACGCGACGCAGGAAGCTGGCGCCGGCTACATCGACGCCTTCCCTGGTTCGAGCATCTTCCCCTTCACCTTGGGAATGGGTGCATTCTTCATCGTGCTCGCTTTGGTGTTCGGTTCGTGGATGCTGGTTCCCGGCCTGGGGCTCGTGATTTGGGCCGCTCTCGGCGGAATCG
Source organism: uncultured Acidimicrobiaceae bacterium (assembly GCA_937894805.1). Classification (GTDB taxonomy): domain Bacteria; phylum Actinomycetota; class Acidimicrobiia; order Acidimicrobiales; family RAAP-2; genus RAAP-2. Next base: position 9,365 of record CALAYR010000119.1, read on the forward strand.
CTGAAGGTCGCCGCGGCGGTAGTCGCTGATTTTCGTTTCGTCTCAAAACCCGCCGGGAAACCGGCGGGTTTTTTGTTGCCGTGTCATACCCCACTGCGAGATTGTCGGTGGAGGTGGGCCATGTGCCAAATGGATTTCAGCGAGCGATGCCCATCATGTCGCAGTCACGCCCTCGTGCTCTTTTCAGACGAAATATGGTTTGGACCTGACCGCCGTTTGGGATGGGTCAGCCAAGATCGAAACGGGACTTGGATATTCCATACCGAGGCCCGTACTGGTGTTCAGCAATATAGAGCGTCGCGAGGCGAGCGGGCTCGAGGGAACTGGCTACTGACCGCTCGAGCCCCACGCCCCAATGACGTCAACCGCGCGGCCGTCTGCCGCAGTTGTGGCTGCGAGGTGACCTTCATCGAACCAGGTGGTTGGCGGCTCTACAACAATCGAACCTGGGCTGGGATGCTCATGGTCCGCAAGCCGTTGACCTCCAAAGAGGAGTTCTTCGAGGAGATCGACTACAACCACGAGGTCATCTTCTCTACGGAGCCCATGATCCGCCTCGTGCGCACGGCCACCAACAACGTGTGGTGGATTAACTGGGATGACCCCAACGGTGACTGGGTCGAGAGTCACGATTGGATTCCTGGGGCCAAATACCAATGGAGCGAGTATCGCGCCGGGATGGACTTCGTAGGACCCCAGCCGGCCCACTCTTTCTGGCGCACCTCGCAAGGACTCGCCCTTATTGAAACCCACAAATACCCATGCCACCGAGCCGCGTACCAACGACAACCAGGAGAGAACTATGAGCGGATCTGAATTTGAAGAATTTCCCCACGACCCTTTCTACGACGAGTGCCCTCGATGTCACTCGATTCAGCTAATCCAGATAATCCATGGCATGCCGGCCTTTCGCGACGAGTTCCAACAGAGCACCTACGCCGCTCGAGATCGCCAGGGCCAGTGGTACTACCGCACGCCTGAGGAGTTTGAAGCGGAACGTCGCTTGGCGCACGAGAGCGGCGTTGACCTTGCGAGCCCGCGTTTGAACTACACCCACTACTACGGTTCCGCCGACGGGCCGTTCTTTGAACTGGCTGGATGCTGTATTGAGTATGGCGATCCTTCGGTGTACCTGAACTCCACCTGCCGAGCTTGTGGACTGGTTTTTGGCTTCAGCGAAGACCACCGCAACGATGAACTCGCAGAGGGTGAGGAGTACGACGATGACTTCTTCATCGAAGATGAAGAAGATGAGGACTAGCGCCTCGCGGTCACCACGAAGAAGTCGCGACTCCAGCCCTCGACAAAGACAAAGGGGCTGTGCTGTGACCCTGGCAGTGTCACCGAGAATCCTCCGGCCGGCTTGTGATTCGGAGTCGGCGCCATGCCCAGGATTGGCCAGTAGGGATTGATGTCGAGTTCCATGCCTTTGACGAGGCCGGCTTGCACCATGGCGTTGGCCAGTTCTGACGGAAGGCACTTGCCCATGGTCCCGACATACACCAGGTTCCCATCCGCATCGAGTCCGGCACCTGTACGGGCCTGACGGAGAACTGGGCCCACAGTGGCTCCCCAGAGGCTCTGTGAGGGATTTTGGGCCGGAGCCGTCACCTGGCCACCCGACACTAGAAATTGCAGGTTCTGGCGAAATACAACGCCCGTGAAGCCCTCCGGAGCCTGATAGGCCGCCCCCGCCCACATGGCGACACGACCGTCAGCATCAATGGCCATCGTTGCGTAGCCCGGCTTAAATGGCGCCAAGACGGCGCTGCGGACCTTGAGTCCGCCGGCCCGAGATGAGAGCTTGAATGCACCGTTGAAGGCCCCTAGAACGCCATCAAGGCCTTCCTGGCCAGCGAAATCAATCTTGTTGGTCATCCCCGTAAGCAACTTTTGGGCATTCGGTGGATCCTCGGAACCGGGGTGCCACGAAAGTTTGGTCGTCGCCTTACGGAACCGGGCGGCGAGGAAGGTGATCCCGCCCACGGTCACCTGCTTCTTATCGGAGAAGACTCCTTGGGTTCCTTGTCCGACGACCGTCCAGCCGGCTTGCGGCACTTCTTTCGGCACGGTGGTAGTGGTCTCGTCACTCGCCGAAATGGCCGCATCGGCCGAACCACGGGAGGTGGTTACGTAAAACGTGGTGCCGGCCGCCACCAGGGCTGCCGACACCACGATAAGACCTAGGCGCCGACGTCGCTTACGACGTAGAGCGGCCCGCACGAACTAGCGCTCTACCGTGCGAACACCGTCGCTCGATGGCGCATCATCCTTAACAACGAACGTGGGCACCGGCACGGCAACTTCTTCGTGGTGTTCCATCTCTTCGTGGTACGGAGCGGCCGTTGAGACATACTCACCTTCAGATGTGCGAGTTACCAAGTTCGGCGTCTTACGACGACCCGATCCATCGGCGTCGCGCATCTCTTGGCAAATCTTCAAAGTGATGATGTACGTCAGAACCGGGACGATAAAGGTTGCAATGCGCATGAACCAGAGAACGTTGTTCAATGACAGGTGCATGAAGTTAGCAATGACGTCAGTGGAGCTAGCAATGAAGAGCCAAATCACCAGAGAGAGGACGGCCGAACCGGCCGCCGTGCGAACGGGCACTTCGCTGGGCCGGTCCAGCAAGTTGTGCAGCTCCTTGTCACCCGTGAGTTTGCGCTCGAGTGCCGGCCAGGCGTAGGCAATACCGAAGATGATGCCCGGCAAAATCAGCGCCGGGAACGTTACTTCCCACGGAATTGTGTGTCCGAAATTGTTCGTCTGCCACGCCGGCGCAATACGCAGGGCACCGTCTAAGAAGCCCATGTACCAGTCCGGCTGTACGGCGTAGGAAATCTTCGCGGCGTCGTATGGACCGAAGAGCCAGATTGGGTTGATCTGTACGAATGCACCAAGGAGTGCCGTCACGCCCGTCACGATGAAGAGGTAGCCCGTGGTCTTACCCATGAACACGGGGAACATTGGAGTACCGACCACATTCTTTTCGGTGCGACCAGGCCCAGGGAATTGCGTGTGCTTTTGTCGCACTAGCAAGAACAGGTGAGCTCCAACCATGCCCATGATGATGCCGGGAACCAGCAGCACGTGGAGGATGAAGAATCGAGGAATCACCGCCGTGCCCGGGAAGTTTCCGCCGAAGACAAAGAAGGCGAGATAGGTACCAACGACGGGGACCGACTCCAAGATCGAATAGGCGATACGCAGACCGGTACCCGAGACCAGGTCGTCGGGGAGGGAGTAACCCAAGAATCCGTTCACGATGCCCAGCGTCAGCAACGTGGTACCGATTGAGTAGTTCAACTCACGAGGCTTACGGAACGCTCCAGTGAAGAAGACTCGGGCCATGTGGACGACCATCGCACCGATGAAGATGTCACAGGCCCAGTGGTGCATTTGGCGCATCAAGAGCCCGCCGCGCACACCAAACGTCAGATCAACTGACGAGGCGAATGCCTGTGTCACCTTGATGCCGTAGAGCGGAGCGTACGAGCCACGGTAGGTAACGACCGTCTGACTCGGTACGTAGTACAGGGTCAGGAATGTTCCGGTGACCAAAATGATCACAAACGAATAGAGCGCAATTTCACCCAACATGAATGACCAGTGGTCGGGGAAGATCTTGTCGAGGAAGTTGCGAGCCTTGGCCGCACCAACGCGGTCGTCGAGCTCGTTGAGTGCGTGACCGACTTTGCCGTACGGTCCCATGGCCGCCTTGGCGGTCCGCTTCGTCTTTACATCGCTCATG
>CALAYR010000120.1 GCA_937894805.1 uncultured Acidimicrobiaceae bacterium
CCCGCGTAGCCAGCTTGAGAAGCTGGAGTCCTAGGCCACTAGACGATGGGACCATAAAAAGCAGTACGTAATCCTACCGGACTTCGTAATGCTGTTCGCTCGGGGGCAAGGACTCGAACCCTGAATAAATGGACCAGAACCATTTGTGTTGCCAATTACACCACCCCCGAAGGGCAGATGTCAGTTTATCTGAAGTTGGCGGGGGTGTTCACGCCTACTTCTCGACCGGCACAACATCCTTAACTGTCGAGGTCCACTGGCTTAAACGCTGGTAACCCACGATTCGGCCCACCGCCACCCGGAAGGTCTCGCCGAAGTAGTACTTCGTCAGGTTCGACCCCTTGACGAAACTGGTGGTCGTGGCACTGGATGCCGCTTCGAGGCCCTGGCTCTTGGCGATCTGTGTCGCACGGTAGACGTGAAAGGTATCCGAGACGATCAGGACCGAGTGGATCTGGTGGGCGCTCAATACGGGCAGGGCCGAAGAGACGTTCTGCCAGGTGTCCGATCCCCCCGCCTGGAGAATCACGCGACCGGGGACGCCGTGCTGCACGAGGTACTTGGCCGAGGCCTGGGCTTCTGTGCAGACGTCGCCGGGCTGCTTGTATCCCGTCACGACGATCCACGGGGCGAGGTGGAGGTTGTAGAGACGCACGGCCTCGTCGAGTCGACCGGCCAGGGTCGGCGAGGGCACGCAGTTGTCTTGTCGCGTCCCCATAACCATGATGGCGTCACTGGGCTGGTGGGAGTGTTCGCGACCGGCGTACCAAATCTGGACAAATCCGAAGGCGAAGTAGAGCAGTAACAGACTGAGAACGAACGAGATAATCCGAAGAATCATTTTGAAAGGGCCAAAGATCACGAGGCACGCTCCGCTGCTTGTCGAACTCGTCGAATCGTTTCATCTCGACCTAGCAGTTCCATGGACTCAAAGAGTGGTGGTCCGACTAGTCGGCCCGTTAGCGCGCAGCGCACTGGCGCTTGCGTCTTGCGCAGGTTCCACTCGTGACGTTCACCGACCGCTTGGACGGTGGCGTGCAGTTGGTCTCGATCCCAGGTCACCGTCAAGAGTTCATCGGCCAGGGCGCGCAGAATCACGCGGGACTTCTCATCCTTCGCGATGGACTTGGCGAAGGCATCTTCGTCCATTGGGGGTTCTGGCAGAAAGAGGAAATCGATCATGGCGGGAATTTCACTCATGACACCAATGCGCTCCTGCACCAGGGGCGCCATCGCCTCAAAGCGGGCCATGTCGAACTGCTCCGGCGTCCAGGGCAGCGTGAGCTGTGAGGGGCGCCACTCCCCGTCGGTGGGGTGCACCCACGGCAGAGAGCGGGCAATGAACTGCTCGACCGAGAGCGCGCGGATGTACTCACCGTTGAGGTGCTGCAGCTTCTTGACATCAAAAAATGCGGGTGAATGCGAGACATCTTCCAGTCGGAACTGCTCAATGAGCTGGGTGACCGGGACTTTCTCTTCCTCGCCACGGGGCGACCAACCGAGAAGGGCCAGATAATTAACGAAGGCCTCGGGCAGATAGCCCTCATCGCGATACTGCTCGGTGGCGACGGGGTCCTTACGCTTCGACAACTTCTTGCGCTGCTCATTCACCAGGAGTGGCAAGTGGGCGTAGACCGGCGTTGGTGTCGCAACGCCCGTTACCTCGTTCAGGGCCTGCCACAGCAGAATCTGCTTCGGGGTATTTGGGAGGTGCTCTTCACCTCGAATGACGTGACTAATGGCGTCGTTGCGATCATCGACCACGTTGGCCAGAGCGAAGAGCACGGCGCCGGAGGACTTGGCGATGATGAAGTCGTCAATCACCGAGTGGGAAAACTCGACGTCTCCTCGGATGAGGTCATGCACCGTCGTGCCGCCACCGACAGGAGTCTTGAACCGCACTCCCGTTGTCTCGGAGCGCTCCAGTCCACGGTCTCGGCAGAATCCGTCGTAGCCGGGTGTCTTGTTGTCACCCTTACGTGCTTGCACCTGGTCGCCCGTGCAGTCGCAGTAGTAAAGAAATCCACCGGCGAAGAGTTGGCCAATGGCCTCGTGGTGAGCCGGGGCGTTGTCACTTTGGCGAAAGGGGCCCTCGTCGGCGTGGAGCCCGAGCCAATCCATGGCCGCCACAATCCCGTCGACCCACTCTTCTCGATTACGGTCGGCGTCAGTGTCTTCAATACGGAGCAGAAAGACGCCGTCGGACGACTGCCGAGCCACAAACCAGTTGAAGAGCGCGGAACGCGCCGACCCAACGTGGAAGTAACCGGTGGGCGATGGCGCAAACCGGACGCGAGGTCCGGACACTACCTATTCGCCGATGCTGATGGCGCCGGTAGGGCAGCCGTTAACGGCCTCGCGGAGCTTCTCTTCGAGGTCGGCTCCGGGATTCTCGTTCAAGATGTAGAGATAGCCGTCATCTCGCACCTCGAAGATTTCCGGGGCGATGCTCATGCAAACAGCGTTACTAGCGCACAGATCAAAATCAACGACAACCTTCACGGATTCTCCTTTAAAGAAACTCGACGCTCCCAGCGTATCGGGCTACGCCTGGTTTTCTGGGTCTTGCCTGTTGTCTTCAGCCAGGAGCTGCTCGAGGAATGGTCGGTCCGAGAGAATGGCCCGATCGGCGAGATATAGGCGTCCGTAGCGCTCGAAGTACATCAACTGCTTGCCCAGGAGAAAGTTGCCACGGTCAAAGTCGGTCATCAGACCACCACCAGCCACGGCCATGCGGTGCAACTTTCGCTGCATCCGAATCCGCTTTAGTAGGTCCCGCCAACTCTGGTGCTGCCACTGGACGCCATTGGCCTGGGCCACCTGAACTTGGGTCATGTTCATCATCTCGGCGAAAGAGACTTCACCAAAGGGCTTCAACAAGATTGGTTCGATCATCATGCGCATGAATTGAGACAACTGTTCGTCGTCCATGCCCATCGCTTCACGAATGGCCGTGCCGTAGTTATTGATGATGTAGTCCGTGACGTCGCGCCAGGCCGATTCATCGCCCAGGACGGCCGAGAGCATCCGCGTAAAGAAGCGGTGAGTGGCTTCGTCGAGTCGACCAACAATGCCCCAGTCAATGACGCCGATGCGGCCGTCTCGCAGAATCAGCAGGTTGAGATCGGAAGAGCGTCGTGTAGGGAAAGAGTGTCTTCGCCTGTGTAGATC
>CALAYR010000121.1 GCA_937894805.1 uncultured Acidimicrobiaceae bacterium
CCATACCTAGCTCAGCCACAATCGCCGCAACTGCGATTGGGTGAGTGACGTAGGGTTCCCCCGTGCGCCGAAGTTGGCCCTTATGGGCCTGTATGGCGAGCGCACACGCCCGTTCAATCATCAAGGTGTCAGCCCCTGGGAACCGGGCGAGATATGTGTCCAGAACCGGTTCGAGCAGGGGCGCCAAAACCTCACCTTGCAGTGGGTTTTGGGCGACGCTGACCATGAAATCAGCCTACCGGTCGATTATCGACGTTTTTGCTTGCGAGCCTTGGCGGTGATGGTCGCTTTAGAGGACGATGGCCCTTGCGACGATCCTCCCCCGCCAGCCAGCACTGCTGCGGACTGCGCAGACATCACGGTTCGGGCACCCTTGGCTTCTAAACGATTGCGCAGATCAATCATCCGCGGTTCGCGCTCCTTGAGCAGAGCAAGAAGTGGTGAAGCGATGAAGAGCGAAGAATAGGCACCAGCCATGAGACCAACAAAGAGCGCAAGACCGTATTCGCGAAGCGTGGTAGCACCAAGAAGTTCCGCACCGACGAAGAGCACCGATAGAACTGGGAGAATCGCCACTAACGACGTGTTGATTGATCGAGCCAACGTTTGGTTCATAGACAGGTTGATCATGTCCGAGTAGCTCATTGAGCCATTGTTCAAAATGCCCTTGGTGTTGTCGCGGACTCGGTCGAAGACCACCACGGTGTCGTACAGGGAATACCCGAGAATGGTCAAGAGGGCGATCACGGTGTCAGGGGTCACCTGAAAGCCAAAAATCGAATAAATACCCATGGTGATGAGCAAATCGTGAACCATTGCCACAAAGGCCGATATTGCCATCTTGGGCTCGAATCGACCACTGATATAGATGACTACCGCAATGAAGAACACGACCAGAGCAATGAGGGCGCGATTCGTTACCGCGCCACCCCATGTGGGCCCCACCGTCGAGATCGATACCTGATCGGCGGACTTATGGGCAATCTTGGCCAATGCGTCGCCGACTGCGTTTTCAACTTTCGTCAACTCGGCTCCGGTCAATGCGTTGAGATCGGCCTCAACGTGAACTGTAGAACCGCCCAGAATGAACACTGTTGGCTGACTGGCGCCTGCGGCCTCCACAGCCTTAGTCACTTCATCAGTCGTCGTGCCGGTCGCAATCACTTCCCATGCAGTGCCACCCTTGAAATCAATTCCAAGGTTCAGGCCGCGAAGTCCGATCGAACTAATCCCCGCAAGAATGATTACCGCTGAAATCACAAAATAAATCTTGGTCCGCGATATGAAATTGATAGTTGTGAGACCGCGGTAAATACGAACAAAAACGCTCGCGGACTTCTCGCTGGGACTCAACTCTTCACTATTAGACATGCTTCACCTCGGCGCCAATTCCAGCAGCCATCGAGAAATTTGAGGACGATTCCGAGTTGCGTCGACCGAGAAGGGTAACCAGGGGTCGAGTGAAGTACCAGGTCACGATGATGTCGAGCAATGTCGAGAGACCCAGGAAGAAGGCAAACCCTCGGACGGCACCCACGGCGATCAGGTAAAGGAGGCCGGCAGCCAAAAGGCTAACGAGGTCAGCCGCAAGGACCGTACGCCACGCTGACTTAAATCCACGATCGACCGAACTGCGCATGGTGCGACCAGCACGAGTCTCATCCTTAAGTCGTTCGAAGTAAACGATGAAACTATCGACGGTAATACCGATCGAAACAATCAGACCCGTGACGCCCGCAAGGTCGAAACTGGGAGCCAATGCCGTCTTCCCCAACGCCGAAATGATGGCGAAAAGCGCTGCGGCACTAACACCAAGTCCGAGCACGATGACCAAACCCAAGGCGCGGTAGTAAATGATGGTGTACAACAAGACGACAAGCAGACCGGCAAGACCGGCACCGAGACCAGCCACCAATGCCGAGTGCCCCAAAGTAGGCGAAACGGTCTGGGTGGTGAGAGGCTCAAGTCGCACTGGAAGCGAACCAAACTGCATCGCGATAGCGAGATTCTTCGCCGAACTCTCCGTGAAAGAACCCGAAATCTGGCCCGAGCCACCAAAGGATCGTGGAGCGGTCTCGGTCGGCTGAATAATCGGTGCCGACTGAACAACACCGTCGAGTTCGATCGCCACAAGACCGTGGAAGTTGGCGGAGGCGACCTGATCCCAGAGCGCGCTACCAGTTCCTGTCAGGTTGTAGCTAACTATCCAAGCCCCAGCTTGATCTTGCTGGGCGACCGCATTCTTGAGTGATGTACCAGTCATTTGCGCCGGACCGAGGATGTATCGCTGACTGGGATTGCCTGCTGAGGGCAAAAGCACCGCCTGATTGGCAAAGTCTGCGCCAGATGGTGTCGACGCAAAGGTGCTAAAAGCGGGATCCGGCTGAACTGGATTCATGGTGTAGCCGGCCGCCGATTGCGGGTTGGGGCTTACACCCAGATTTGAAGCAGCCATCGAGTATTGCGGTCCACACGAAGGTAGCGCGGCGCCCGTAAAGGTCTCCAATTTCGCTGCGGTGGTCGTTTCACAGAGCACGGGTCGAAAGAGCAGCTGGGCGGTCTGTCCAATGGAGGCCAAGATTTCACGAGCGTTTGTCGCTCCGGGAACGCTGACGACCACATTGGTGCCTTGCAGGTTCACCGAGGCGCCTGATACGCCAAGACCATTAACGCGATTCGAGAGAATCTGGACTACCTGCAATAAATCTGCCTTCGATGCCTGCGTAGTTGGCTTGTAGACAACCGAAAGGCCCCCAGCCAGATCCAACCCGAGCTTTGGCGCCCAACCAAGCACCAACGTGAGCGTTAGAGATCCAAATGAAAGCAGCAGCGTGGCGCAGAGCGCAACGATGAGAGAACGCTTAGATGCGGGACCTGAAGCCACTACTGGCCTTCTGCCTCAGTGTCAGCCTCGGGAGCGGTTTCCGCGATGGCTACTGGTGGGTTGTACTTGCCGGCGATAGCCCTCTTGATGAAAGTCAATTCCACCCCACTGCCGGTCCGCACCGAGATCTTGTCATCAACGATTGAGACGACCGTGGCGATAAGTCCGCCGATTGTTTGAATCTCGTCGCCTACTTCAAAATTGCGGCTCTGCGTCATCTGTTCGCGGCGCTTCTTATTACGAGGGCGCATGTAGAACCAGTAGAAGGAGAAGAAGGCCGCAACCATTAGCAAGGTGACGAGCGGATTGCCTTTTTGAGTGGCTTGAGTGGCTAAAACGAGCATTATGCCTCCGGTACTGAACGTCAAGACCCTAGCCGTTTAAATCCACGATTTAGAGGAGGCCACCACCAAGCCGCTTTAGGCCCAAGTGCGCATATGCGGCGTCGGTGGCCACTCGGCCCCGAGGGGTGCGGGCAATCAATCCCTCGCGAATCAAAAAGGGTTCATACGCCTCTTCAATCGTGTGGGGCTCCTCCCCGACGACCTGCGCCAGAGTTACGAGACCAACTGGTCGACCATCGCCATGAGTGCAGAGATAGGTCAAAAGAGAACGGTCCACCTTGTCCAGGCCACGCAAATCAACGCCAAATGTAGTGAGCGCTCCACGTGCAATCTCATCAGTAATCACCGATGAGCCTTCAATCTGCGCCACGTCACGTACGCGGCGAAGCAGTCGGTTCGCTATGCGAGGTGTTCCGCGACTACGCCGAGCGATTTCACCTGCTCCCATCGCTTCTACTTGATAGTCGAGGAGCGCTGCGGAACGGGCCACGATAGACGCCAGTTCGCTCTCGTCGTAGAGATCTAGTCGTCCGATAAAACCGAATCTGTCTCGTAGTGGTGCTGCCACGAGACCGGTGCGCGTTGTGGCGCCAACCAAGGTGAACGCCGGAAGTTCGAGTCGTATGGATCGCGCCGACGGACCTCGGCCCACCAACACATCCAAACGGCGATCCTCCATAGCCGGATAGAGAACTTCCTCCACTTGCCGAGGAAGACGATGAATCTCGTCGATAAAAAGAACGTCACCCTCTTGCAAATCAGTCAGGATGGCGGCCAAGTCACCAGGTCGGGTCAAGATTGGCCCCGATGTCATTCGCAATCCTGCGCCCATCTCGCTCGCCACGATGCCGGCGAGAGATGTCTTACCTAGGCCTGGAGGTCCCGCAAAGAGCACGTGGTCAGCAACTTGATTACGTTGCTTGGCGGCCGTCAACATGATGCGAAGGTGGGCGATCAGATCTGCTTGCCCAATGAACTCATCGATAATTCGAGGTCGAAGGTCGGCCTCTTCCCGCACTTCACTTGCGATGGGCTGTGGCTCCACCAGGCGAGGAGTGACATCGAGGGGAATTTCGCGCCGGCTCATCGCGAACCCAACTGTCGAAGGGCTAAGCGTAAAGCTTGACCTTCATCGCTGGGAATCTCAATGGCCCCTAGGGCCTCTCGAATCTCTCCAACCCCGTAACCCAGTGAACGCAGTGCACTCTCTAGGTCAGCATGGGTTGGCTGTACCGGAGCATTGGCAGTCTCACGTTGGTCCAATGAGGGCAACTTGCCGGCCAATTCGAGTACTAGCCGTGCCGCTGTCTTCTTGCCGATGCCAGGAATCGTTGCAATGGCCGTGACGTCCTCGGCGTAGATTGCCGAAATCAGATTCTGCACTGAGAATGTCGAGATTGCTCCGAGTGCTGTGCTCGGGCCAACACCCGGCGTTGAAAGCAAGAGACGGAACATCGAACGTTCATCTTCATCAGCGAACCCAAAGAGCGTGATGGCATCCTCACGAACGCTGGTGTGGATGAAAAAGGTAGCTAGTTCCCCCGTCATCGCTTCAGCCAAGAGGCGATGAGGAACAATGACGTCGTAACCCACACCGTTGACATTGACAGTAACAACGCCATCTCGACGACTTACAACTTCACCCTGAATCCAACCAATCACCGTGAAACCACTTTCATTCTCGAACTGGTTCGAAGGTTCATGAGATGGCACATCGCCAGCGCTAGCGCGTCGGCGGCATCGGGAGGCTTGGGTACTTCGGCCAATCCACAGCGCTGAGCGACCATGGCCTGAACCTGAGCCTTATCGGCATTTCCGAATCCAGTAACCGCCAGCTTGACCTCTTGAGATGTGTACTGCACCACGGGGATTCCCCGAATACCGGCGAGTGCGATGGCGATACCACTCGCCTGCGCAACCGGAATGGCAGTCTTCGCATTTCGTTGGAAAAACACCTTCTCAACCACGACGGCGTCCGGCTTTAGGTCAGCAAAGAGATCCACTAGGTCACGATGGAGATCAGTCAATCGATTCTCTACGAGATCATTGGGGTCGGTCTCGAGCACACCCGCCGCTCTCGCCTCGAACGTCTCGCTCGCCGTCAGGTCCGAGACGACAAGGCCAAAACCGCAACGGGTAAGGCCAGGGTCGATTCCGACTACGAACATATGTTCGATAGTAGCCCGAAAGGGGCTCCTAGTAAAGGAATTCAGCCTTCGTACGTTGCCAAAATGGCGTCAGGGATGTCGAAATTGGCGTATACGTTCTGGACATCATCCAAGTCGTCGATTGCCTCCATGAGGCGGAGAATCTTCTTCGCGTCTGCCTCATCAGTGATTTCAATGAAATTCTGAGGAATCATGACGAGATCCGAGCTCAGCACCTTGACGCCGGCACCTTCTAATGCTTCTCGCACTATGGCTGTTTCAGCGGCTTCGGTGGTAATCAGGAAGTTCTCACCATTGCTCGTGAGATTCTCACCGCCGACTTCCATTGCAGTTTCCAGCAGGCTGTCTTCGTCGAGGGATCCTGGAACCTCAACGGAACCCTTGCGGTCAAACTGCCATGCGACTGCCCCTGGTTCAGCAATCGCCCCTCCGTTTTTAGAGAACACGGCTCGTACTTCAGCGCTCGTGCGGTTTCTGTTGTCGGTGAGCGCCTCGACCAGGATTGCAATCCCATTGGGACCGTAGCCCTCGTACGTAATTGATTCGTAGCGAACGCCATCAACGTCCCCTGATGCGCGCTTGACAGCTCGCTCAATCGTGTCGATTGGCACTGATCCGTCGCGGGCTTTTTGGAAGGCAGTTCGCAGAGCGGCATTTGCGTTGGCGTCGGGACCACCTTCGCGAACCGCTACTTCAACTTGACGAATCAGTTTGGCGAAGAGTTTTGCGCGAGCGCGGTCCTGGGCACCTTTACGGTGCTTGGTAGTGGCCCATTTTGAGTGGCCTGACATACATCCTCCTGCGTCTCAATGCCTGCCCACTTTACAAGGGCCGGAGCGCAGGGAGGACTAAGCCTCGCTCGAGGACCTGTTCAACGTTTTACGACGAAGCAAGACACCGCAGCCCAGCAGTAGGGCCACCACGCCGCTGGTCCATACCCACGCCGATGAACGACCACCTTCATGAATAAGCAAATCATCGGTCAGTCCTGCCGCTGAGGCTTGCTGGAGAGCGCTAACAGGCGCAATGGTGGTTGAAACATACGTCGTCACGCCGTTGGTCGACTCACCCGATGTCGTGCCACCATTCAACGCAGTTCTTGAGTCGTACATGAATTCAATCGTTCGAATGGACTCTAACTCCGGTGTCTGAGAGGGGTCGGTCATAAGTGGCAAGTCACAACTCAACTGAGTTCCCTCGACACCCGTTCCCTCGGCGAAGCAACTGTCACCGTTCGTCGAAATGACCATGTACGGCAGTTGCGCACCTTCGGCAGCGAGTTCGCTCCAGCTCACGGTCCATCCGGTGCCGTCGGCATTGAGGGCGATGGTGGCCGAAGCTACGTCAACAGAAAGAGCGGGTCCGCCCGTGAATGGAGTGAAGACGAAGTACCTGATGTTTGCCACTTCCGGCGCCACTTCGGGTTCATTGAGTAGCCCAATCTCACAGGAAATCACGCCGTCGACAGCATCAACGGCATCGACCGTGCACGTTGACCCATCGGTTGTAGTCACTACGTAGGAGCCATTGGTGTCCAGGTCGGGCAAAGTCTTAAAAGTGACGATCCACGCAGAACCATCATCGTTCAGAGTCACCGTGGCCGAAGACGCATCGACGGCGAAGCCGTAGGTCACGGGGTTGTAGTCGCTCAGAACTAAGTCGATTCGAGACACAGTGGGCTCAACCGATGGATCTTCGAGCAGGGGAACATCGCACGAAACGACGTCGCCGGGTGTGTCAGTGCCCGATGCCGTGCAATAAGCATCATCACCTGTCGCCACAATGTACGAGGCGTTGGCGGGTGCATCCGATGGCGTTTCGAATGAAATAGTCCAGCCCGAACCATCATCGTTCGAGGTGACCACGACGGATGAGAGTTCGACTGAACGAGGAGCCACCGCACATGCGATGGCCACCGCAGGTACGGTCGCGAGTAGGGCGACGGCCAGGGAGCCTGTGGCAGCAAGTCGTTGGAAATAGTTCATTGAAAGTCCTTCCGATTACTTACTTACTGTCACCGCAGTACACAAACTTACAGTCTCCGACTGAATTTTCCTTGCTTAAAAACCGGCGTGGCCGAGGAAAAGGCCATGAATTTGGTTATCTGACGTCAATTCGGGGTGAAACGAACAACCCCAGACAGCACCCTGTCGAATCAAAACCGGGTGCTCACCATCGCCATGGTTATGGGATGCCAGAAACTCGACATCGGCTCCCCAGCGTTCAATGCGAGGCGCTCGGATAAATACGCCCGGTACGAATCCGAGGCCCTCGACGTCGATTGGTGTTTCAAATGAGGCCACTTGTCTTCCGTACCCATTACGTCGCACCGCCACATCCAGGGCAGCGAAGGACCACTGATCACTTCGTCCATCCAGTACTTCAGCTGAGAGTGCGATGAGTCCGGCACACGTGCCGAAGGCTGCCATGCCATCTTTGAGGCGAGCGGCCAGTGGTTCACGCAGGCCGGAGGTGACGAGGAGATGTGCGATCGCCGTCGACTCTCCCCCAGGCAAAATCAAAGCATCAACTTCATCCAACTGCTGGGGGGTTCGCACCGCAAGCGCATCAAGCCCCAGCGACTTCACCGTGGCCTGATGCTCGCGCACATCACCCTGCAGGGCGAGTATGCCCAATCGAGGCATTACCAACCGCGCTCGCTGAGACGTTGCTCCAAGGTCGCGGTCTCGAAGCCCTTCATGGCAGCACCGAGTCCAGTCGAAACGCGAGCTACGACCGAGGCGTCTTGGTAGTGCGTCGTTGCCTCCACGATGGCCTTGGCCATGCGCTCGGGATCATCACTCTTGAAGATGCCGGAGCCTACGAAGACTGCCTCGGCACCCAACTGCAGAACGAGCGCAGCATCGGCGGGCGTCGAAATCCCACCGGCGCAGAACAGGGGTACGGGTAGCTTGCCGGTGGCGGCCACTTCTAGCACCAACGGCAATGGCGCCTGGAGGTCCTTAGCCATTGAAAAGAGCTCGGATTCATCGGCCATCTGCAGCATGCGAATGGCTTTGTTGATGGTACGGAGGTGGCGGACGGCCTCGACAATGTTGCCCGTGCCTGCCTCTCCCTTGGATCGGATCATGCAGGC
The DNA here is from genome assembly GCA_937894805.1 of uncultured Acidimicrobiaceae bacterium. Taxonomy (GTDB): domain Bacteria; phylum Actinomycetota; class Acidimicrobiia; order Acidimicrobiales; family RAAP-2; genus RAAP-2. The sequence goes on from CALAYR010000121.1 coordinate 8,494, forward strand.
GCCCTCGCCAATACGACGGAGAGCCTCACCTAGGTTCGTTGCGCCACAGACAAATGGCACGGTAAAGCCCCACTTGTCAATGTGATTTACTTCATCGGCTGGTGTAAGGACTTCCGATTCATCGATGTAGTCCACGTCGAGGGCCTGGAGGATCTGAGCTTCCGCGAAGTGGCCAATGCGTGCTTTGGCCATCACAGGAATTGTCACCGTTGCCTGGATCTCTTTGATCATCTGAGGGTCGCTCATACGAGCCACGCCACCGTCACGACGAATATCAGATGGCACTCGCTCAAGAGCCATCACGGCGACGGCACCGGCGTCTTCGGCGATCCGAGCCTGCTCGGGGTTCACGACGTCCATAATGACGCCCCCGCGAAGCATGTCTGCGAGGCCGCGCTTGACGCGGGCCGTACCTACTGAGCCGAAGTTTTCTTGCGTAGTCATGGCCTCACCCTAATGGTGCGGCCCGCTACCACTCCTCAAGGGCTTGTGCGCGAGTGATGGCTTGATCGAGGTCGCCTAGGGCCAATTCCTTACCATCGATGTGCTGGTCGAACCAGATCCAACGGGCTTTGGCGTAGGCCTCGCTTGCGAAATATGAGTTGATTCCAGGTACCGTCGACGCAGTGCGTTCCAATGCCCGCTGGAGACCCAGTGGGTAGCGGATAGTGGCAGCAGCCACTTCATCGGCCCGATAGGCCCAACCGCGAATACGAGCTTCGTAGCGACTCCGGGTTGACTTTGAGAGATTGGCCGCAGCCAGCAGCGAGGGTATGGCGATGTAGCCCAGTCTCTGGCGTGACATGCAGTGAGCTACGACACCCTCGAGCTCGATCAACTCGACCTCATGCATCAACCCTGTCGTCACGATCAGCGTGTAACTGTCCTGATCTCGCAGGAGCGTGGCATTCGGCACGTTCTCCTCGACCACGAAGCAGTTGATGGAACCCAGTCCAAATGTGGCCGAGAGACGCTCCACAATCGTCGAGAGGCGCACTCGGTCAGTCTTGGTCCCACCCACGGGGAACTCGGCAACGAGCGAACCGGCGAGCGCGTCGGCGATGGAGACCCGGCGACGTATTGATTGATAAAAAGCGGCCGCCACGGCACCGTAGAGGACCGGCACTGCGAGTGCCAGGAGGAGCGCCAAGCCGAGCAGGAGTGCCAGTGCCAGGGCTAGGACCACCGAAATTACTGCGCCGATTACCAAGTTTCGCTGGAGACCAAGCGTGACATTTGAGTTCGCCTCACGTTCTTCCGCCGACGGAGCGTACGCACTGCGCCAAGTGGGGTCCAGAACTGGCTCGACATGACGCGGTCCACGGTGACGCTGATTGCTACGACGGCGTTGTTGATGTTGTTTCGCGGCACTCACGGTGCAAGGCTACCGGCGCGCCTGGCATCGCTCGTAGATACCGAGATAGCGATCAGCAAGACGTTCCATTGACCAGTTCTCAGCATGGTGAAGCGCAGCCTCGCGTGCACCGGTCGATTGCTGCAACGCGACGGCGATTGCGCGTCTCAAATCGGTGGGATCGTTTGGCGTAAAGAGTGTGGCGTGTCCCCCGGCAGCTTCGCGGTAGCCATCGATATCCGAGGCAACAACAGCGGCACCACTAGCCATTCCTTCCAGCAGCGTCATGCCAAAACTCTCACCAAACAGTGATGCCGCGACCAGTACGGTGCTCACCCCGAGGAGACGACGCTTTTCCGCATCACCAATTGCGCCAACAAACGTAATCGAGGGATCCCCATCAGCCAAGGCGTGCAATTTGGCCGAGTCAGGGCCTTGACCAGCCATCACGAGTCGCACTTCCGGCCCGCCCGTTTCTCGCCAGTGCCGAATCGCCTCGACCACAACATGGGCACCCTTGCGCGTTTCAAATCGACCAACGAACAAGATGGTAGGAACCTCGGTACGCGGCAATGATCCGAACCGCTTCATCTCAAATCCATTAAACAGGACCTCAGCATCGGCGCCAGTAGCGGTCCGAAGCGTTTCGGCAGCTCGATCGCTGACGGCCACGCGGGCATCCAGGCGGCGTAAAACTTTTCGCAGAAGTGGTTTCGTCAACGTGTAGGCCGGACCTTTGCCCGAGCGATGGAACGTGCCGACGCGAATCCGATGACTCGATGCAAAAAGTTCGCCGTAGCCCACCAAAGGTGCGAACGGTTCGTGGATGTGGACAATCTCGGCGTCGAACTTCTCGATGGCCTCTCGCGCTCGCTTCGTCGCAGTGGGACTCAGCGTTATCGGGGCCTTGGAGCCATTGGCGGGTATCGATATACGGCCACCAAATCGCAGAACCTGCGCCGGAGTCTCCGAAATCAATTCGCCACCCTCGGGGGAAATAACGAGCGTCTCGATATCTCGGGACATAAATTCCCGACTCATACCGAGGACCTGCTCTTGTACGCCACCAAAAACATCGAGTGCGTAGGGCGAGATAATCGCGACCCTTCGTGGGGTACTCACGGCGTGTCGAAGCGCGGCTGCAGCACGTGCCACTGTTCGGGGGCACGACGAATCAGGCCGCTCAATTCATCCGCTACTAGCTGCGTGACCCTCGACACATCTTCTCGCAGTTTCCCTAAGCGCTCTGCGGCAATAGGTGGCGTAAACACAGCGTGATGGCCATCACCGGGACCGGCATAACAGGCGCCAGCGAGCAGCACCGCGCCAGTGCGGAGTGCCAGTGTGGCTGGACCAGCCGGGATGGTGACATCCTCTCCTAGCAGGCGAGCCGGAATGCCATTGTTTTGAATATCGCGGTCACACAAGAGGCCAACTATCTTGCCGGCCTTTATTGTCGACAACAACACGGTGCCGGCGTGTTCATCGAGCGGGGCAACCTGGATGCCGATCGCACGACGCTTCTTGGCGAACCATTCAAAGAGTTCGGGTGGATCGAGAGCTTCGGCGACTGCGTGCATTGGCAAACCGATGTTGGCCATGAATGCTCCACCCCACTCCCAGCTCCCGATGTGCGGTATCGCTATGACCACGCCTCGCCCGGTGGCCGCTGCCGCTTGGAGGTGTTCAAGTCCCTCGGAGAAACAGAACTGCTTATTGACATTTGACTTCGAGATCGCTGGCAGTTTGGCGCCCTCAGCCCAATAACGACCATAGGTTTCAAAGCCTCTGTCTACGTACCGCTCCAGCAGTGCGCTCGATGGCTGACTATCGGCCGCACCAAGGGCTCGACGGACGTTGCTCCGGAGGTTGTTGCGTGGCTCAACCGAGAGCCTGCCCACCGTGCCGGCAACCTGTTCACCGATCCAGCGGTCAACACGTTCGGGCGCAAACTCCATGGCCGTAGCGAGCGTCTTAAACATCGTGACGCGAGTGCGCTGACGGGCGTCCACGTTCGTCTTATTTCGAAGTAGCGGAGGCCTCAGTTGCGACAACCCAGACTCGCCGGAATCGACCGAGTGCCGTCATGGTTGTCAGAACCAGGAGGATCCAAAGAACGGGGATGAATATGGAGGTTGCGAGCAAAGAGACGCCCGTCAGAATCATTCGCTCAGCCCGCTCCATCAAGCCACCCTTGGCCGCGAGTCCGAGACTTTCGGCCTTCGATCGCTGATAGGAGATCATGAACGTGCTGGTCATGATGGCAAATGGAAGGAGAATCAACTGACCGTGGTTAGTGGCTTCGAGGTAGTACGCCACACCGCCCAGGATTAATGCATCGGATAGTCGATCCATCACCGAATCAAAGAAGCTGCCGCGCACCGAAGAGGCCTGAGAGGCCTTGGCCACCGGACCATCGAAGAGGTCGTGCGCTCCAGTCAGGGTCAGCAACACGATCGCCCAATGGTGGTGGCCCGTGGCAATCGCCCAACCCGTGACTCCCGCAAAGAGGAGCCCAGAGGCTGTTAAAACGTCAGCCGAAAAACCGCACTTGACCAGAAAGCGCCCAACTGGCGCCGTACGTTTGTCAACCGCGGTTCGGAACTTGCCGTCGAACATCTTGCCTCCCGTGTACCGAGAAGGCGGTACTAGGTGGTAATCCTAGTTAGCACTTAGGCCAAAATCTGACCCATTTACAACCGATGAAATCTTGCTCCAGGTCGACGACAAGGACTCTGGCAGGATCCGCGTTTCGCCCAACGTCGTCATGAAATTGGTGTCACCATTCCACCTCGGGAGGATATGGCCATGGAGGTGTTGCGGAATTCCAGCGCCCGCTGCTCGACCGAGATTGAATCCCACGTTTAGTCCGTCGGGACCGTATGTATTTTTCAGGACTGCCACGCTGCGTCTCAGGAGGGAGAAGTAATCAATGGCCTCTTCGTCCGTGAGTTCCTCGAGACTCTGAACGTGACGTTGAGGCAAGACTAAGACGTGACCCGATCCATACGGGAAGGCATTCAAAATCAGAAAGCTGAACTGCGATATCGAAATGATTCCTGACGACTCGCCCACCCCGTCGGACAGTAAATCGCAGAAGACACACTCACTCGAGAGGCCCGCTCGTTCTGAGGAGGTTGCGTCCTGGACGTACTGCTCTCGCCACGCCGCCGACAACCGATCGAGTGGCACTATCGCCCTTCGGGCAGGCCGTGCTCGGCGACTTCTTGCGTGAAGCGACGAACGAACTCGTCGAGCCCGACGCCGCGCTCAGGATCGTTAGACCCGCGTGCGTTGATGCCCAGCGTGCGTTCGCGAACGTCGTCATCGCCAACGACCAAGATGTAGGGAATCTTCTCTACTTTGGCCCGCCGAATGCGGCCACCGAGTGGCTCGCTTGCTTCATCGACAACCACTCGCGCTCCGGCCGCCTTGAGAACGTTGGCCACCTCCCAGGCGTAGTCATCGTGAATGTCGCGCACGCTCAACACGCGTACTTGTTCTGGTGCGAGCCAAGTAGGGAGCGCACCTGCATAGTGCTCAATCAGAATTGCGATGAAACGCTCGATAGAGCCAAAGAGTGCGCGGTGGATCATGATCGGACGGTGACGCTGGTTGTCCGAACCGATGTATGAAGAGTCGAATCGCTGCGGCAACTGGAAGTCCAACTGAATCGTTGACATCTGGTGCGTGCGACCGATGGCGTCCTTTGCTTGGACGGAAATCTTGGGGCCGTAGAAGGCACCGCCACCCTCATCAAGCACGAGTTCAAGTCCGTGGCCACGCGCCACTGACGTCAGCGTCTCTTCGGCCTCATTCCACTCCTCATCCGTACCCGCAGCCTTGCCCGGGGGTCGAGTGGAAATCTCGAGATAGAAATCGTTCAGGCCGAAGTCCCGCATGCACGAACAGGTAGTCGCCGATTTCCACCTTGTCCTCGAGGCCCCACAGGAATCGCATGTGCGATGCCGGGATCGCCTCCTTCAGATGCGCGCGGGTCAGCC
>CALAYR010000122.1 GCA_937894805.1 uncultured Acidimicrobiaceae bacterium
CCGCGGCTGTACCGGGCTTTACAGAAACTCACGTCACAGGTTTTGGTGGCATTCTGGCTGACCTTTTCGAGAGTTTTGGAACTATCGATACCAAACTTCTTGGAATTACCTTTGGCGTCGTCGGTCTTATTTTGATCTTCGTTTACCGTTCACCAATTTTGTGGTTCATCCCCTTGTTTTGTGCAGTGATGGCGCTGGGATTCTCGGGTGGCTTGGTGTACTTGCTAGCGAAGCAGGGAATCATCGACCTTGATGGCCAATCACAGGGCATTCTGTCCGTGCTCGTTATCGGAGCGGCGACGGATTATGCGTTGTTGTTGATTGCGCGTTACCGCGAAGAGTTGCATCACTTCGATGACCGAGTGCAAGCAATGAAGGTGGCATGGCGCGGTGTCGTCGAGCCAATCATTGCCTCGGCCGGTTCAATTGACGATGTGGTCGAGGCCTTCAAGAACTACGCCCGGGCGCTCCACGGCCCTTCTCGCACCGACAATCGCAAGGTTCGGCTCCAAGTCTTGGCGGCTCAGCAGACTCGCCCACTCGTCCAGAGTGCTTGGCGCTCGCTGTCGGCTCAGACGCAGCAAACCAATGAACGAATGATCGATTCACTCAAGGCCAACGGACTTCTCGACAACTCACTCGATACAGCCACGGTGGCGCTCTTCATGAGAATGCTGGACTTTGGTCGAGTACTCGACGAGAGCATGGAAACGCCCTTCGTTGACTTTGAAGCATGGATTGACTTCATCGGCATCCTGGCCGAACGGTTGCTTCGCAGTCGCTAGTTAGCGGCGGTCAGCGCCGCCTGAGCCTTACGCAACAGGGCGCCCATCTGGTCAATGGAGTTTTGATACCCGGCGAGGTTGCCAGCCTTCAAGAGTTGTTGAGCCTGCGCGTAGGCCGCCGACGCTTGGTCCAGGTAGGACTGCACCGTGCCTCCCGAGTTCGAACCACCGCCACCACCGTTGACGTTTCCTCCGAGTACGTCACTAAGCGCAGCTTGCAGAGTCGTCTCAATCGCGACGTCCTGGTTAAAGACGGCAATGACGTACTTGAGCTGAGGTAGCGGCGTGGCCGAGTTCGTTACGTAAAGCGGGCGCACGAAGAGGATCGAGTTCTGCAGCGGCACCATCAAGTTGTGACCGAGCAAGACCTTGGAGCCGTGTTGGTCGAGTGGCGTAATGATTGAACTCACTCGGGCGTTTTGGTTGATTTCGGCGTTGGCCTGAATTGGGCTTGTCGTCGAGGTGCCCCGTGGCGTGATGTAGGCGTGGAGCTGACCGTAGTTGTCGGGATCGCTCGTCGCAATGAGGAACGACGTCATGCCGTTGACGGTGCTGGTGGCACCGGCCGGTACGTACGTCGTAAGGAGCGTCAACTGCTGACGTGACGTATTGGGCAACGCCATGACTTGATAGAGCGGTTCCATCTGCGACGTCGTCTGCGAGACGAGCGCACCTACATTGTTGGTCACCACCGTCTTGCTTACTGACTGCTTCGGTGAGCCGGCACCCGTCGTTGGTGAGACCTGCCAACGGTCAGAGGCCGTGTAGAAGGCCTCGGGCGAAGTGATGTGATAGCGACCCCACATCGCAGCCTGAATGGCGAAGAGGTCCTTCGGGTAGCGAAGGTGCGCCCGAATGGCCGACGGCATGTCGACGAGCGGTGCAAAGAGAGATGGGAAGGCCGCCCGGTAGGCGGCGAGGATTGGGTCGGTGGCGTCAAAGGCGTACAGCTTGACCGAACCGTCGTAGGCGTCGATGACGACCTTGACTGAGTTGCGAACGTAGTTGTAGTTACCCGTGAGGCTGCCCGTCGGTGCACCATCTTGAGAGTTGGCACCTTCGCTGTAGGGGTAAAGACTCGAGGTGGTGTAGCCGTCGAGAACGAAGTTCACACGTCCATTCGCCAACACGGCGTAAGGTGCGCTGTCAAAGGTCAGGAACGGTGCAGCCTTCTTCGCCATGTTGAGTACGTCGCGCTCAAAGAGCATCCGACTCTTGGTCGTGATCTGGTTCGAAATCCAGAGATTCAAATCTTGGAATCGCAGAGCAAAGGCACTGCGACGCAAGAAACTGCTCATCTCGACGCCACCAGTACCGGCGTAGTTCGAGGCCACGGGCGTGCCGGCCTGCGTCTTGTAGTCCAGTTCCTTCTGCTTGGTATTGGCCACTACCCAGCCCGGGTCGTCG